>NZ_JAXBVE010000018.1:0-96135 GCF_035181445.1 Photorhabdus africana | reverse complement strand
GGCCGTGTCTCAGTCCCAGTGTGGCTGGTCATCCTCTCAGACCAGCTAGAGATCGTCGCCTAGGTAGGCCATTACCCTACCTACCAGCTAATCCCATCTGGGTTCATCCGATGGCGTGAGGCCCTTTCAGGTCCCCCACTTTGGTCTTGCGACATTATGCGGTATTAGCCACCGTTTCCAGTGGTTATCCCCCGCCCTCGGGCAGATCCCCAGACATTACTCACCCGTCCGCCGCTCGTCAGCAAAAGCGCAAGCGCTTTCCTGTTACCGCCCGACTTGCATGTGTTAGGCCTGCCGCCAGCGTTCAATCTGAGCCATGATCAAACTCTTCAATTTAAAGTTTGATGCTCAAAGAATTCTGACTAATTATTTCGTAATGAATTAACTGTTGTTCACTCTTCAAGACTTTAAAACATATTTTTTTGTGATACGGTCTTGTGAGTGCCCACACAGATTGTCTGATTAATTGTTAAAGAGCAGGCTGAAATAAAAAATAATATTCTCGTTCAGCCGGGCTGCGTATACTACGCTTTTCGCCCGCAGAGTCAAGCACTTATTGGCTGGTTCTCCGCCCGACCTCACAATGTTTATCAGCGTTGTGTCGGTCAGTGGTGGCGCATTATAGGGCGTTCTTTGGCGCTGGCAAGCATTTAATTACAAAAAAAATCCATTCGAACACAAATTAAGCAAAAACAAGGCTAAATTGCGATTTAATGCGCAAAATGATAAAAAAAGAGGCAGATTCCTGCCCCTTATTTCTCGTTAATTTTACTCTCTCGTTAAATATAAAGTTATTGCTTTGCGACGATATGGCTATTTTCCACATCCAGAGTAACTGGTTTTCCTGGCAATAGTTGGCCGGAAAGTATCTTGTGAGCTAGTGGGTTTTCGATTTCCTGCTGGATAGCTCGCTTCAATGGCCGTGCTCCATAAACAGGATCGAACCCGGCTTCCGCCAATATTTCCAACGCTTGCTGAGTCATCGTGACCTGATAACCACGTTCTTCCAATCGCTTGTATAAACGTTGCAATTGGATATCTGCAATCGCAGACAAATGCTGACGCCCTAATGGATGGAATACAACAGCTTCATCAATACGGTTAATAAATTCAGGTCTGAAATTATGGCTGACAATTCCCATCACGATATCTTTCATTTCATCATAATTTAGACTACCAAAACGCTCCTGAATCATGTCCGACCCGAGATTAGAAGTCATGATGACAACCGTGTTACGGAAATCGACAGTACGACCTTGCCCATCAGTCAATCGACCATCATCCAACACCTGTAATAAGATATTGAATACATCCGAGTGCGCTTTTTCCACTTCATCAAGCAGAATAACGGAGTAAGGCCGACGACGAACCGCTTCTGTTAGATAACCACCTTCTTCATAACCAACATATCCCGGCGGTGCTCCTACCAACCGTGATACGGCATGTTTTTCCATAAATTCAGACATATCGATACGCACCATTGCATCATCGCTGTCAAACAGGAAATTCGCTAACGCCTTACACAACTCAGTTTTACCAACACCCGTTGGACCAAGGAACAGGAATGAGCCAATCGGACGGTTTGGATCAGCTAATCCAGCACGACTACGGCGAATCGCATTAGATATTGCATCGACTGCCTCATCCTGACCAATAACACGTTTATGCAGCTCTTGCTCCATGCGCAACAGTTTATCTTTTTCACTCTCAAGCATTCTGGCAACAGGAATCCCCGTCCAACGAGCAAGAATGTCTGCAATTTCCGCATCGGTAACTTTGTTACGAAGCAGTTTCATATGCTTACTTTCAGCTTGTGTGGCTGCGGCAAGTTGTTTTTCCAATCCAGGTATTTTTCCATACTGAATTTCAGACATCTTCGCTAAATCACCACTGCGGCGTGCCTGTTCTAAACTGATACGGGCATTTTCCAATTCCGCTTTTATGTGCTGAGTACCCGTAAGTGCTGCTTTTTCAGCTTTCCATTCTTCTTCTAGTTCAGAATATTCGCGTTCTTTTACGAGCAGCTCTTCATTAAGCATTTCAAGCCGTTTTTTACTGGCATCATCAGACTCTTTTTTCAGCGCCTGCTGTTCCAACTTCAATTGGATAACCCGACGTTCCAGACGGTCCAGCGCTTCCGGTTTTGAATCCATTTGCATACGTAAACTGGCACCCGCTTCATCGATCAAGTCGATAGCTTTATCTGGCAACATACGGTCTGAGATATAACGATGAGATAATGTTGCTGCCGCGACAATTGCAGGGTCAGTAATTTGTACATGATGATGTAACTCATAACGCTCTTTCAGACCGCGCAAAATAGCGATAGTGTCCTCTACGGAAGGTTCTGCAACATAAACTTTTTGGAAACGGCGTTCCAGCGCTGCATCTTTTTCAATATATTGACGATATTCATCCAGTGTTGTTGCACCAACACAGTGAAGTTCACCACGGGCCAAGGCGGGTTTTAACATGTTACCAGCATCCATTGCACCATCAGCCTTACCGGCACCAACCATAGTATGCAATTCGTCAATAAACAGAATGACATTGCCTTCCTGTTTAGCAAGGTCGTTCAACACACCTTTCAAACGCTCTTCAAATTCACCACGATATTTAGCCCCTGCTAATAGCGCGCCCATATCCAAGGAAAGGACTCGCTTATTTTTAAGCCCCTCAGGAACTTCACCATTAATGATCCGTTGAGCAAGCCCTTCCACAATGGCTGTTTTACCAACCCCGGGTTCACCAATTAAGACCGGGTTATTTTTAGTACGGCGTTGTAATACCTGAATGGTACGGCGAATTTCCTCATCACGGCCAATCACCGGATCAAGTTTGCCTTGTTCAGCATGTTCAGTCAGATCAATAGTGTATTTTTTCAGGGCTTGGCGTTGATCTTCCGCTCCCTGATCATCAACTTTTTCACCACCACGCATTTGTTCTATTGCCTTAGTGATTTTTTCTTTTGTTGCGCCAACAGCTTTCAATATGTCACTTAATGTGCCACGTTCTTCCAATGCTGCCAGAACAAATAATTCAGAGGAGATAAAATTATCCCCGGCTTTTTGTGCCAGTTTGTCACACAGATTTAAATGACGAACTAAGTCATTGGATGGTTGTACATCACCACCAATACCCTGTACCCGCGGCAAACGTTCTAAAGCCAGCTCAAGCTGATTGCTGAAACGGCCTGCATCGATCCCAATTGACGTTAATAATGGGCGAATAGAGCCACCCTCTTGTTTTAACAGTGAACTCATTAAGTGAATTGGTTCGATGAACTGATTATCATGCCCAAGTGCAAGAGACTGGGCGTCAGCGAGAGCAAGCTGGAATTTATTAGTAAGACGATCCAGACGCATAACACCTCCAATAACTATTCAGAATTTTGCTACTGGAGATTAAATGAGGCCATTCCTCAAATATTCAAGGTTATTCTGAAAAGCAAATTGTGAGATATTCTCTTATGCGCCAACGGATCGCCCTACGGGATAGGTTATATCAGCCAGATTAAAGTTGCCATACGTCCGGTGATCCCATCACGACGATAAGAGAAAAATTTCTCTTTATTACTGACAGTACATTCATCCCCGCCAAAAATCGCTTTCACACCAACAGATTGCAATTTTAACTTTGCCAACAAATAGATATCCGCTAAATACTTTTCGCCAAAAGGTATAAAAGCTCGACTCAAATCAGCATGCTGGATAGTGAACGCTTGCAAAACTTCATTGCCAACTTCAAATTTTTTCGCACTCATTGCCGGCCCTAACCAAGCTTGGATCTGATTAGGTTTAGCTTTAAATTGAGCGATAGTGTTTTCCAGTACGCCAGCACATAAACCTCGCCACCCCGCATGGGCAGCCGCAACCTCATCACCAGCAGAACTGCAAAATAGTACAGGCAGGCAATCTGCTGTCATCACAGCACAAACCTGTCCAGGAATATTGGTATAAACAGCATCAGCTCTATTATCTTCCAGTGGCTGACCATTGAGTCTCACAACACGCGTACCATGAACCTGTTCTAACCAGACTGGTTGCTGAGGCAGTTCTGCCATTTTCGCTAAAATATGCCTGTTTTGTTCAACAACATCAGGTTTATCACCAACATGCTTACCCAGATTCAGGCTATCGTAAGGTGATAAACTTATTCCCCCTAAACGGGTAGAACTACAAGCTTTTACTGTCGTCGGTTGTGGCCAGTTTGGAAAAATAAGCGCGGTCATTTACCAATCCATTTCGTCTTTAAACGCTTCTGCATCTGCTTTTAATGCCTTAATCAGCATCACCATATCTTCAGGTAATTCAGCGTGCCATTCCATTTCAATGCCGGTTATCGGATGATAAAGACGCAGCATGGTGGCGTGCAATGCCTGACGATCAAAGTTGCGCATTACCTCGCGAAACTCATCAGAAGCCCCTTTCAAAGGACGAGGACGACCACCATACAAAGGATCGCCTACCAATGGGTGACTGATATGAGCCATGTGAACACGTATCTGGTGTGTTCTGCCGGTTTCCAATCTCAGGCGTAGACGAGTATGTGCCCTAAAATGTTCCATTACCCGATAATGGGTAATCGCCGGTTTGCCCATTGGATGCACTGCCATATGTGTTCGTTTTGTTGGATGACGAGAAATGGGCTCTTCAACCATTCCACCTGCCGTCATACAACCTGTCGCTACCGCTTCATATTCACGGGTAATTTCGCGCAGTTGGAGTGATTCGACTAAACGCGTTTGAGCGGGAACCGTTTTAGCAATGACCATCAGCCCTGTCGTATCTTTATCAAGACGGTGAACAATGCCTGCCCGAGGAACATCGGCAATTTCAGGATAATGATATAACAGTGCATTCAATACCGTACCATCTGGGTTTCCTGCTCCTGGATGGACGACCAAATCACGCGATTTGTTTATGACTAGAATGTCATCATCTTCATAGACAATATTTAACGCAATATCCTGAGGTTCCCAACGCGCATCTTCTTCAATGATGGCATCAATGGCAATTTCTTCACCTCCCAGCACTTTTTCTTTTGGCTTATTGATTAATTTGCCATTAACCTGAACTCTGTCATCCAAGATCCAATCTTTTATGCGTGATCTTGAATAATCAGGGAACAATTCAGCCAAAGCCTGATCTAAACGTTGACCGAGCTGAGATTCGGCGACTGTTGTATTAAGTCGTATTTGTTGTGCCATATATTGTTTCTACACTTACGTTGAGTTTTGACGGCAGAGCCGTTTAATTTAATATAGTGTGCTATTGTAACTCGATCTTTTGCCGGGAGCTTCATGGATAGTCTCCCAGAAAAACACTCAGAGGATAATCAACACGTGATGATACGCATAAAATATCTGGTGGCGGCAGCCACATTGAGCCTGGTACTTTCCGGGTGCTCTGGTAATAAAAATGCTGTCCCCGACAGCCCACCTGCGGAAATTTACTCTAAGGGCCAAGAAAAGCTGCAAAAAGGTAGCTATCCCGATGCGATCAAGCAATTGGAAACCCTCGATAATCGCTATCCATTTGGCCCCTATTCGCAGCAAGTACAACTCGATCTGATTTATGCTTATTATAAATCCTCTGACTTGCCAATGGCTCTCGCTTCCATTGACCGCTTCATACGCCTGAATCCAACTCACCCCAACATCGATTATGTTCTGTACATGCGTGGATTAACTTCACAAGCCTTAGATAACAGTCTATTGCAAAGTTTCTTCGGCATTGACCGTTCAGATCGTGATCCTGAACACGCCAGAGTAGCATTCAAGGATTTTAGCCAATTAGTACGCTATCATCCTAACAGCCTGTATACTGCCGATGCCATTAAGCGTTTAATGTTTATCAAAGAGCGCCTGGCAAAGTATGAGCTTTCTGTTGTGGAATATTATAACAAACGTGGCGCCTATGTCGCGGTGGTAAATCGGGTTGAACAAATGTTACGTGATTACCCTGATACACAGTCAACTCTCGAAGCACTGCCTTATATGAAAAAAGCTTATACACATTTGGGTTTAATCGCTCAGGCAGATAAAGTAGCAAAACTCATTGCTGCTAATCCGGTATAAAAAAATAGACAATAAAACAGCGGTTAGTGCCGCTGTTTTATTTTTACTTATCAAATCCCAAAAAGACCGCTTATCAATTAGGATGAATAAAAGACTCAACTTGTCAATAGTGTCTCATTAGCTTCAATCCTGCAATAGATATTCTTCGTATTTTTACCACTAATCACAATTACTTCAACTAGTTGCCTCATGCTTGATCAAATAGTGATTTAGATCACCTTTTTCATGAAAAAGAAATGTATGCTGAAATTATTGAAGGTGGATAATCAATAATGAGAGGTAACTATATGATAGTAAATATTACCAGTAAACAAATGGAGATTACCCCGGCAATTCGCAACCACGTCGAAAAACGGCTAAACAAACTAAATAAATGGCAAGTAAATCTGATAAATCCTCATATTATTCTATCAAAAGGGCCTCAAACTTTTAGGGCTGATGCAACCATAAGTATACCAAATGGTATGCTAGTTGCCGGGGCAAAGCATGAAGATATGTATATTGCTATCAATGAATTATTAACAAAACTGGAGCGCCAATTGAATAAAGTACAGCATAAGGGAGAAGCACGCCGTACTGACAACAGTGTTAAAGAATCAAACCTTAACCTAGAAACACCACTAGAAACAGAACCAGAAATATCACAATAAAATAACAATGACTTGCCTCTAACGCGTCCAATTTGGACGCGTTTTTTGTTGACAGAAACAACAACATAAGGTTAATTAACAAAAATCACCGTAAACCCTTGCCCAGCACGGACGGCTGCTAATGAGATGGGAAGCTTCGCCCGATTGGGCAAAAAGCAGTCACACAAACTATGAATATGAGAATATGATGAATACAAGCCTCCACATCGGGAGGCTTTTTTCTGTCCATTGCAAACCGATTATTATCAGAATGTGAATAACCCATTAGGAACCTATTTATGGATCAAAGTAATTTGTTAAAAATACGGGAAAAAGTCAGCGAACTTGATTTAAAGTTACTGATTCTATTAGCAGAGCGTCGCCAATTAGCGTTTGATATTGCACAAACTAAGTTACAGGATAATCGCCCTATCAGAGACAAAGATCGCGAACGAGAACTATTAGATATTCTAATTAAAAAAGGAAAAAACTACGGGCTTGACGGTTTTTATATCTCTCGTCTCTTTCAGATGATCATTGAAGATTCCGTCCTCACTCAACAAGCACTATTGCAGCAACACCTAAATCAAACACCCCAAGATTCAGCGCGTATTGCATTCCTCGGTCCTAGAGGTTCCTACTCTCATATCGCAGCTCGCCAATATGCCGCACGCCATTTCAATCAATTAATTGAGTGTAGCTGCCATAAGTTCCAGGATATCTTCTCCTTGGTTGAAACAGGCCAAGCGGATTACGGAATGTTACCCATTGAAAATACCAGTTCCGGTTCCATCAATGATGTTTATGACTTGTTGCAACATACCCATTTGTCCATTGTGGGAGAAATAACCATTCCTATTGACCATTGCCTACTCGTTGCAAGAGACACAACGCTATCAGAGATCAAAACGGTTTACAGTCACCCTCAACCATTCCAACAATGTAGCCAATATATTAATCAATTCCCACATTGGAAAATTAAATATTGCGAAAGCACTGCCGCAGCGATGCAAAAAGTCGCCGAACAGAATTCACCAGAAATTGCAGCTTTAGGGAGTGAAGCGGGCGGTGCACTTTATCAATTACAGGTTCTGGAACAGAATCTGGCAAATCAATCACATAATATTACTCGTTTCATTATTGTTGCCCGTCAGCCTATTGAAGTAGCAGAACAAGTACCGGCCAAAACGACATTTATTATGGCAACCGGACAGCAAGCAGGAGCACTGGTAGATGCGCTAATGGTGCTGAAAAAACATAATATTATCATGAGTAAGCTGGAATCCCGCCCGATCAACGGAAATCCGTGGGAAGAGATGTTTTATATTGATGTCCAAGCTAATATTCGTTCAATCAATATGCAACACGTCCTGAAAGCATTGGCGAAAATCACTCATTCATTAAAGGTATTGGGATGTTACCCAACAGAAAGTGTGATACCGGTTAACCCCTCCTGATTAAAAAGAACCGGGTATTAAAATACCCGGTTTAGATTAGCGTTTTAACTATACCCTACGGATTTCAAGATGCATCGCGACGGCAAGGGAGCGAATCTCCGGGAGCATAGATAACGATGTGACCGGGGTGAGCGAGTGCAGCCAACAAAGAGGCAACTTGAAAGATAACGGGTATATCAATGAGAAAACTTTTACTGCCTTTAACCTTTCGGTTTAAAGGCTTTTTATTTATTCCGTAAACCCCGACTTTCTCAGATTAAATAATATGGATTATCGTTTTTCACGCCATCTAAAAACAAGGGATTAAAAAATTTCCACTTATTCACGTAAGCTTAAATACGTTTTATCTGAATGTGATAAAACCGGTATTAATAAAAACCACATTTTATCTATCACCACGGTTTTAAAACTTGGGAAAAAACCGCAAGCATATCGTGAAAAAGAAGGCAAAAACTTTAATCATTAAAGGTAAAACAGAAATGATTAAAGCTTTTTTAAAGCCAGTAAAAAATTCGGTGTTATACTGACGTTGGAAGAGAAAACATCAGAAAATACAGGTTTTAAACTTATTAACAAGGTGACAAAATGACAACATTAACCATAGAACAAGAATATGGGATTATATCAAACCATTTATCAAGAATATCCACATTAAGAAGATTTGCTCAAACAAAAGACGTTGAATGGTTAGAAGATGTTTACAAAGCATTAGAGACCGTCTTGCAAGACAACAAAGAAACCTTCAGATTAATGAGTTTAGAAGCGGAGCAAAAAGAACAAAAACGTTTAGAAATATTAAGACTGATTGAAGAAAACGGCCTTGATCTTAAGACCATTAACATACCTGTTACCGTCTCTAGTTTTAAACCTAAAAAATCAAATGCAGGAAAAGGAAAGACGAGAAAACCTAAGTATCAGTTTAATGAAAATGGAGAAGTTAAATACTGGTCAGGAAACGGAAAAAAACCATCAGGTTTACAAAAACTACTCAATGAAGGTCATTTATTAAATGAATTTTTAATTCAAAAATAAAAAACCTCAGAATGAGAATAGCCTCACAAGTTTTAATCTTATTTACTTTCCTTTTTTGCTTGCATTCGCTTTTTGGGGCGATCGCAAGCGCCTTTTTATCGGTGATTAACTCGGTTATTAATCAAAAAAGTGTTAAAAAAACAGGTATCCATTAATGCCAATTTTTTAAAAGGTAAAGAGCATCTAAATAAAGCCTATTCCCACCATATTTAATTTCTTCATCAGCGATGCCATATCCCAATTATTTTACGAAGCAAGTTATAAAAATAACGCAATAAAAAAGGGTAAAACATGGTTAAAACCGTATACCGATTAAATCCAGAAGTTAACACCATGACGTTTAATAATAATTTAAAAACTGCCCATCGTAAAACCATCAGTAAAAAATAAGAAATAAAAACCGGTTTTTTTAATGCTTAAAACGAATATGATTAATATTCATTGAACGTAAAATACCAACATACCATGATGGTTAAACTTTAATAAAAAAGGCATTAAAAGAGGGAAAAACAACTGTTAAAAAAAGGGGGGGGTTAAAACACGATTAAAACCGTATACCGATTAAATCCAGAAATTAAAACCATGATTTTTAATAACAACTTAAAAACTGCCTATCGTAAAACTATCAGTGAAAAATAAGAAATAAAAACTGGCTTTACCAATGCTTACCTACCTCGGAAAAAAAGATAAATGAAAATATGAATAGGTTTATCCGTTTACCAGAAAATATATCTCCAAAAAGAAGCCGTCTTTAATAACGTTTTCAACCGGAGAATAAGCTTTTCCTAAACCAGTTAAATAATCCGATGATAAAAAATCGGCGTAACAAAATCCGCAAATAAATAATTTAATCAAATAATAACTCAGTTACTTTCAGCGTTATTATATTGCACATTTACTATGTAAAGTTAAATACTTTAAATACGCCAGTTTAAACTGGCTTTACACGATTTTAACCCGTCCAATAGCATTGCTTTTCTACGGTTTAATTTAAACTATTTCTCTATTTTATGCCTTTAATGTGATCTAATCCGCAAAACCTTTCACCCTCATTATCAGCAAATTGAACCGGATATTGTCATATCCGGTTCTTTTTAATTATTGACGACTATCATTCGCTTGTTGAAGCAATACCCTGCTTTCCCTCATAAAATGAGGTGCATAATCACCAAACCATTCACTAACATCTTCAAAATTGCTGACAAAAGCCCGTTTGTCTTGGTTTTCCAATATCGCTAGCGCTTGCCCAAAACTTTGATGATAACGGCGTATAAGATCAATATTCTCTGGTGATGACATAATAATATCCGCGTAGAGCTGAGGATCTTGCGCAAATAAGCGCCCGACCATGATCAGTTCCAAACGGTAAATGGGTGAAGATATTGATAACAGTTGTTGTAAATCCACACCTTCCTGTGCGAGATGTTGCCCATAAGCAAATGTCGTGAAATGGCGCAACGCCTGAATAAAGCTCATGTTTTTATCATGCTGTTCAGGGTTCATCTGATGCAAGCAAGCCCCCCAAATCAACAACTGTTCTAAAAACCATTGGTAAGCTTCCTCTTGACGTCCGTCACAGTAAACAACAACTTGTTTTACCAAACTACTAACATCCGGCCCAAACATAGGATGTAATCCCAACACGGGGCCTTTATGCGCCTCAAGCATAGCTTGTAATGGCTGCTGTTTAACGGACGCCAAGTCCACCAAAATGCAATGGTCAGGTAATGGCGGTAAACGGCGAATAACCTCTTCCGTCAAATGAATAGGTACACTGATAATCACCATACCCACTCCCGCCAGAATCTGCTCCGCGTTAGGCCAATCTTGTGGTTCCAGATTTCTGACTTCATAACCAGACAAAGTTAACAAACGGCCAAATAGTTTCCCCATTTTGCCCAAGCCACCAACAATGACTATCGGCCCCAATTGAGGGCAAAGCGTTTTAAACCCTTTGCTATTCTCACTGGTATAGGACTCCCGCATAATGCGGCGCAGAATATCCTCAATTAAATCCGGTGGAACACCAAACTCCTCAGCCTCCTGCCGACGTGAAGCAAGCATCGCCATTTCTCTGTCAGGCGCATAAATCGACAATCCATTCCGACTTTTTACCTCACCAATCTCTGCAACCAATTCCAGACGCGTTGCCAGCAAGCTCAGCAAAGCTTTATCTACTTCATCAATCTTATCCCGCAATTGAGATAATTCAGCCGCCATATTTATTATCCCGCTTTTTTCAGTACTGCCATTCTTTGCGACAATTGCATGCTAATTTGCTGATGTAATTTTCTTAGAATTGCCTCTGTCGTCTGCCAACTAATACACGCGTCAGTCACTGATACACCATATTTCATTTCACTACGCGGTTGCTCAGAAGATTGGTTACCCTCATGAATATGGCTCTCCAACATAATGCCAGTAATAGATTGATTACCTGAAATGATCTGATCCGCAACAGAATCCACAACCAAACTTTGACGACGAAAATCCTTATTAGAGTTACCATGACTACAATCAATCATTAAGGATGGCAATAATCCAGATTGCATCATTTGCTGTTCACATTCCATGACATGTTGAGCACTGTAATTAGGGGTCTTACCACCACGCAAGATAATATGTCCATTCGGGTTCCCTTGCGTTTGTAATAAACACACCTGCCCCGACTGATTTATTCCCACAAAACGGTGTGGCATAGCAGCTGCACACATCGCATTAATTGCCGTGTTCAAGCTACCGTCAGTCCCATTTTTGAAACCAACCGGCATAGATAAACCCGAAGCCATTTCCCGGTGTGTCTGAGATTCTGTGGTTCTCGCACCAATTGCAGACCAACTGAATAAATCCCCCAAATATTGTGGACTATTCGGATCTAAAGCCTCTGTTGCAAGAGGTAATCCCATTTTAACCAAACTAAGTAGTAAGCGACGAGCAATATGCAGACCAGCTTCCACATCAAATGAACCATCCATGTATGGATCATTAATAAGACCTTTCCAACCCACGGTTGTACGAGGCTTTTCAAAATAGACACGCATGACGATGTACAAGCTATCACTCAATTCAGCAGAAAGGGCGGCCAAACGGTGAGCATAATCCAGAGCCGCATCCACGTCATGAATAGAGCAAGGACCACACACTACCAGCAAACGGGGATCACGGCGCTGAATAATATCCGCAATTGCTTTACGTGCATTTGCAATAACATGCAGATCATCATCACTCAGTGGGTATTGTTGCTTTAATTTTTTTGGCGTGATAAGAATTTTCTCACCACTGATGTGAACGTTATTAAGTGCATCTTTTTGCATGAACATGTCGATTTTCTCCTCAAGTTATCATTCTGTACTCATTTTTTTTATACATTTGATTAATAACATATCACGCATCGTAAAGAATACAATCCGAAAGTGTAAACAAACTAAAAACACTGTAAATTATTATTTACAATAAATGAAAAAAGAGTCAATTTAGTGATAAATTTATTCTATAATTAATTAATAAGATTAAAACTATTTCATATATATACCTATGGATTTCAAGATACATCGCGACGGCAAGGGAGTGAATCCCCGGGAGCATAGATAACGATGTGACCGGGGTGAGCGAGTGCCGCCAACAAAGAGGCAACTTGAAGGATAACGGGTATATATCGATCTTTTAAACTTAATATACTCGGGCCGGAAAATCCGGCCTCTTTATTAAAATGTCTGTTACAAAGCTTGCTGTAAAAAAGCAATTAATTCCTGATTAACTTTATAGGGTTGCTCCAATGTGGAAATATGCCCTGCATCCGGGATAATAATATGATCACAGTGCAATATTTCAGCCATCAAATAACCCTCCAGAGGCGGGCGAGGCGTATCTTGTTCACCAGTAATAACAAGCGAGGGAATATCTAATTTTTCCAACAAATGAGTGCTATCTTCACGCCCAAATATTATTCTACCTAACGGAACAATACTATTACGCAATACTTCCGCAGGAATGGCTACCAGACGCTGAGTTAATTCATCAACCAAATGCTGAGCAGGTTGTTGGCTAAAGAAGGCTGGCACTATCTGCTGTTGCAAAATAGATTGAGGAATTGCACCAACCTGTTCTATCGCATCCAGCATGGCAAAGTATTTTGTATAAGTCACCTCCGGTTCTAATCCGACAAAGGTATCCATCAAAACCAGTGCCTTAACTCTGTCCGGCGCCATAGCAACCAACTCAATTCCCCACATACCACCAGCAGATAAACCGATGATAGCGAATTCTTTAATGCCAAGTTGATCCATCAACGCCAGGTAATCCCGAGCCAAATCAGCCAAAGTGCTATGTTGTTCTGGTAGCTCTCCCGAGTTTCCATGCCCCCAGAGATCAGGAGCAATCACCCGGTATTTTTTACTTAAGGCCTCGATCTGAGGCTCCCACATAGTAGAATCAAACAAATAGCTATGTCCCAATAATAACGGGAAACCTTCACCTTCATCTCGGTAAGCCATTGTTTTGTTATGTATTTGAAAAGTTTTCAAAGCAAATCCTTATAGTCAGTTAATCACGTCTGAAATTATTCTATACCCGTCATCTTTCAAGTTGCCTCTTTGTTGGCTGCACTCGCTCACCCCGGTCACATAGTTATCTATGCTCCCGGGGATTCACTCCCTTGCCGTCGCGATGCATCTTGAAATCCATAGGGTATAAAACTCTCAAAATAATTGTCTTTAAGATTATTACGATCTGATAATAATGTATTGCCGAATAATTTATCGATGAGTAAACATCCTTCTTCATAAAAGGCAACATTGATTTCGTTCCTGAGGAGCGTAATAAAAAACCCTCCCAAAACCCACCCGTATTCAACCTGATTCTTCACTACAGTAATTAAAAATATAGCAGAGCCAAAACCAAATTGATGACCACGCCCGCAAAACGCAGTTTTAAATTAAGCGTAAAAAAAGAGGCCAGCAATTGCTGACCTCTTTAACGATAACTTTCGGATGTAACGAAAGCGTATTATTTGCTGTTCAGACGCTCTTTAATACGAGCAGCTTTACCAGAACGCTCACGCAGATAGTACAATTTAGCTCTACGAACAGCACCACGACGTTTAACGTTAATGCTGTCTACGACTGGGGAGTGAGTCTGGAATACACGCTCAACACCTTCGCCGTTAGAAACTTTGCGAACAGTGAATGCAGAGTGCAGACCGCGGTTACGGATAGCAATAACCACGCCCTCGAATGCCTGCAGACGTTTCTTAGCACCTTCTACGACCCATACCTTAACTTCCACGGTGTCACCCGGACGGAATGAAGGTACGTCTTGCTTCATCTGCTCTTGTTCTAGTTGTTTAATAATGTTGCTCATAATAATTCTCTTACCCTAGGTAAACTGATATATCAGAGACATTCCCTTCGGGGATATGTCTGGATTAATGAGTTGCTTCAGTTAGATGTTCCCGTTGGAACTCTGTTAGCAATATCCTTTGCTCGTCAGTCAGAGCTAGGTTTTCCAGAAGTTCAGGTCTTCTAAGCCAGGTCCGGCCAAGCGATTGTTTCATCCGCCAGCGATTAATTTCAGCATGATTTCCAGACAGCAACACTGGTGGAACTTCCATACCATCTAATACCTCCGGGCGAGTATAGTGCGGACAATCCAGCAATCCATCAGCAAAAGAGTCCTCCTCCGCTGATGCCTGATGCCCCAGAACGCCCGGAATGAACCGAGAAACTGAGTCAATCATCGTCATTGCAGGGATTTCACCACCGCTGAGCACGTAATCACCGATAGACCACTCTTCGTCAATCTCGGTTTGGATCACCCGCTCATCTATCCCTTCATAGCGGCCACAAATCAAAATCAGTTTTTCATTTGTTGCCAGCTCACAAACCCCTTGTTGGTTGAGTTTGCGCCCCTGAGGTGAAAGATAAATCACTTTTGCACCTTCGCCTGCCGCAGTTTTTGCTGCATGAATGGCTTCCCGTAAAGGCTGAACCATCATCAACATGCCTGGACCACCGCCATAAGGCCGATCGTCAACAGTACGATGCCGGTCATGGGTAAACTCCCGTGGATTCCAGCATTCAATACTTAACAGGCCATTTTTCACTGCCCGGCCAGTTACCCCATAATCGGTTATTGCGCGGAACATTTCAGGAAACAGGCTAATAACCCCAATCCACATTATCGCGTCCCACTCATTTAAACCGCTTATAACCGGAGTTTAAAAACCAGGATCCCAATCTACTTCAATGGTTTTAGTAGCGAGATCGACTTTCTTGATAACCTGCCCATCAAGAAACGGAATTAGCCGTTCCTTGATACCGAATGCATCTTTCAGGTTTGCTTTAATTACCATTACGTCGTTAGAACCGGTTTCCATCATGTCATTGATAGTCCCCAAGTTATAACCTGCTGTGCTGATTACTTGGCAGCCTATTAAGTCTTTCCAGTAGTAATCACCCGTATCCAGCTCTGGCAGTTGTTCTGAATCTACAATAATTTCGCAATTAGTCAGTAAATTCGCAGCATCCAGATCATCAATACCTTTAATTTTGATGATCATATCCTGATTGTGGTGTTTCCAGGCTTCCAGTTCGATGTGTTGCCACCGACCCGCTCGTTGAATAAACCACGGTTGATACGCAAAAATGTCTTCGGCATGTTCGGTGGAAGAAAAAACTCTGAGCCAACCACGAATACCATAAGTTGAACCTAGTTTTCCCAATACAATTGGTTTTACAGGTAGTTCAAAACAGGTTTGCCTGCTCATAGTTACCACCGCGACAGATTAAGCTGCTTTTTTGGCGTCTTTGATCAGTGTAGAAACACGATCAGACACAGTTGCACCCAGACCAATCCAATGTTCAATACGGTCCAGATCTAAACGCAATGCTTCTGCTTTCCCTGTTGCAATAGGGTTGAAGAAGCCAACGCGCTCGATAAAGCGACCATCACGCGGGCTGCGGCTATCGGTCACGACTACTTGGTAAAACGGACGCTTTTTGGCGCCGCCACGAGCTAAACGAATTGTTACCATAACATCCTCATTAGTTAACAAAACAACCAGACTTCATCGAGGAACGAAGTCCGGTTGTCAGATAAAAAGCCCGAAAAGTTTACTCACTTTGGCGTAAAAAGCAATCCAAAGTGGATATTCTTCGAGACTTTATCGATTAACGGCCCATAAATCCGGGTGGCATCATGCCTTTCATACCACGCATCATTTTTGCCAGGCCGCCTTTCTTCATTTTTTTCATCATGCGCTGCATTTCGTCAAATTGTTTAAGCAAGCGGTTAACGTCTTGAACCTGAGTGCCAGAACCATTGGCAATACGACGTTTACGAGAACCTTTGATTATTTCTGGTTTTTGCCGCTCTTTACGCGTCATGGAATTGATAATCGCTTCCATTTTCACCAGAATTTTATCATCCATCTGGGATTTCACTGCATCTGGCACTTGAGACATCCCCGGCATTTTGCTTAACATGCTGGCCATTCCCCCCATGTTACGCATCTGCTTTAGCTGATCTAGAAAATCATTTAAATCGAAGCCGTCACCTTTCTTTAGTTTAGAAGCCAGCTTTTCAGCCTGGGTGCGATCGACTTTACTTTCAATCTCTTCAATCAGGGAGAGGACATCACCCATTCCAAGGATGCGAGAGGCAATACGATCCGGATGGAATGGCTCCAGTGCATCCGTTTTTTCACCAACACCCAGAAATTTAATCGGCTTACCGGTAATATGACGGATAGATAACGCAGCACCGCCACGGGCATCACCATCGACTTTCGTTAACACGACACCCGTCAGTGGCAATGCTTCATTGAAAGCTTTCGCGGTATTAGCCGCATCCTGCCCCGTCATTGCATCAACAACAAACAGGGTTTCTACTGGATTAATGGCTTTATGGACCTGTTTGATTTCATCCATCATCGCTTCGTCAACATGCAGACGACCCGCCGTATCCACCAAAAGCACATCATAAAATTTCAATTTGGCGTGCTGTACCGCTTGAGTCACGATATCAACGGGTTTTTCCTGAGCATCAGAAGGGTAGAAATCAATACCCACTGCCTGCGCCAAGGTTTCAAGCTGTTTGATAGCCGCTGGACGATAGACGTCAGCAGATACCACCAAAACTTTTTTCTTCTGTTTTCCTTTCAGAAAGCTACCTAGCTTGGCAACGCTGGTCGTTTTACCTGCACCTTGCAGACCTGCCATTAATACAACAGCAGGCGGCTGAGTAGAAAGATTCAGTTCACTGTTAACTTCTCCCATCGCCTTAACGAGTTCATTTTGAACAATTTTGACAAACTCTTGGCCGGGAGTCAGGCTTTTATTAACTTCGTGGCCTACCGCGCTCTCTTTAACACATGAAATAAAATCACGCACTACAGGCAATGCGACGTCAGCTTCAAGTAAAGCCATGCGAACTTCGCGCAGTGTCTCTTTAATATTATCTTCGGTCAGTCGCCCACGGCCACTGATATTGCGCAATGTGCGCGATAGTCTGTCGGTTAAATTATCAAACATTGTCTCTGCTCAATTTTTAAAAATGGGCTACCTGTAAGGCGTATTCCGCAAATTATAACACGATGGAAAGGGATCTCTGCACAGAGATTCACACCGATGATCAACAACGGTTGGAGGCTACCCTTGCTGGCGGTATACTTAAGCTTTAATTCAACCTAAGACTATCGCTAAAACGACTAATGCTATGCCAGTATTTTCTATAATTTCTTCATTCGCTTATTTATTCAGTCTGGTACTGATTATTCCCGGATTACTGCGGAAACCCAAAGGATACCGCAGGCTGGCATTACTTTCCGCGATTGTCGCTTTAATTTGTCATGCTATTGCACTTAAACACCAGATATTCCACGTCAGCAGCGGGCAAAACCTCACTCTCCTAAACCTAGGTTCTATTGTCAGTTTATTGACTTGTATCATAATGACAATTGTTGCTTCTCACGGCCGTGCCTGGTTCCTGCTACCCATTGTTTACAGTTTTTCCATGATAAATTTGGTCTTAGCGAGTCTTATGCCAGGTGAATTTATCACCCATCTAGAGGCCAGCTTTGAATTATCTATCCATATTGGGTTGGCACTTCTTGGTTATGCGACTTTACTTATCGCTGCATTATATGCATTACAGCTTGGGTGGTTGGATCATCAGCTTAAAAATAAAAAACTCACTTTTACGCCAGATATGCCCCCATTAATGTTCATTGAACGCAAAATGTTTCATATCACTCAACTTGGCGTAATATTGCTAACGCTGACGCTCTGCACCGGCATCCTCTATATGGATAATATTTTCAGTAGCGAAAACATCCATAAAGCAATTTTGTCTATTATCGCATGGTTTGTTTACATTGTTTTATTATGGGGTCACTACCATGATGGATGGCGCGGTAAACGCGTTATCTGGTTTAATCTGATCGGCGCATTTACCCTGACACTCGCCTATTTCGGTAATCGATTATTGCAGGAAATCATGATTTACTAGCAGTATGATGTTCAATCAATACTTGGAAGGAGTTCTGCTTTGGAGCATGTCTCAACAAGCACATTACTGATTATTTTAATCATCATGGTCATTGTCTCAGCTTATTTCTCCGCCTCCGAGACAGGTATGATGACAATGAATCGTTATCGCTTACGTCATCTGGCAAAGCAAGGGAACCACTCTGCCCGCAGAGTTGAAGCATTACTTCGTCATCCTGAGCAGCTCATCAGTCTGATTCTTATCGGCAATAATCTGGTTAATATTCTTGCCTCAGCACTCGCGACCATCATTGGTATGCGCCTTTATGGTGATGCCGGAGTTGCTATCGCAACGGGCATTTTGACCTTTATTGTGCTGATATTTTCTGAAGTTATGCCAAAAACGATAGCCGCCCTCTATCCTGAAAGAGTCGCTTTTCCGAGTAGTTTTTTGCTCCGCCCGTTACAGAAAATCATGCTGCCGTTGGTCTGGGTGCTAAATAAAATTACTTTATTGTTAATGCGTTGCCTTGGTATTAAACAACCTACTGGCTCCAGTCACGCAATGAATAAAGATGAACTTCGCACTATTGTGAATGAATCAAATGCCAAGCTATCACGGCAACATCAGGACATGCTGATTTCAATTTTAGATCTGGAAAAAGTCACAATCGGCGACATTATGGTTCCCCGTAATGAAATTGTTGGCATTGATATTAATGATGACTGGAAATCCATCATACGGCAATTAACTCATTCACCTCATGGCCGGATCGTGCTCTATCGTGATTCACTTGATGATGCTATTGGTATGCTTCGTGTGCGTGAAGCTTACCGATTGATGACAGAAAAAAAAGAGTTCACCAAAAGAAACCTGATCAAAGCAGCAGATAAAATCTACTATGTCCCCGTCAGCACGCCACTTAATATCCAGTTAGTCAATTTCCAACGTAATAAGGAGAAGGCCGGGCTCATCGTTGATGAATACGGTGATATTCAAGGTCTGGTCACTGTTGAAGATATCCTCGAAGAGATTGTCGGTGATTTTACAACATCAATGTCTCCTTCTCTGGCAGAAGAAGTTTCACCACAAAGCGATGGGACTATTTTGATTGACGGGACAGCCAATATCCGCGAATTAAATAAAGCCTTTAACTGGGCATTGCCTGTTAATGGGCCACGAACGGTTAATGGTATGGTGCTTGAAGAGTTGGGAGAAATACCCGCACTTAACGTACAAGTGCAAATCGGCAAATATAATTTTGAAGTACTTTCAGTCAACGATAATGTCATTAAACAAGTGCGAGTCACTCCCATTAGCCCATTTCCTGAGCAAAAAGCACAAGCTATTTAAATCGCAGCAGAAAATTGACGCCGTTGGAGGCTCACCTCCAACGGCAAGTTCCTGTTAATATACCCGTCATCTCAGGAACCTGAAATAGTATCACTACTATAGAACTACACTTTCAATTCGGTCAGTTTTTCTTCTGGCAATGCTAACTCATCATTCTTATTAACGAGGACGTCTGAATCAAGAATATGATGTGCAATATCCTGAGCCTCTGTCAGTGAATGCATGTGATAAGTACCGCATTGATAAATATTTAGTTCTGGGATCTGGCTCTGATCTTTCACTTTCAAGACATCCGCCATAGCCGCTTTCCATGCGTCTACAACACGTATTTCTGCCGGTGCGCCAATCAAGCTCATATAAAAACCTGTTCGACATCCCATTGGCGATATATCAATAATCTCAACGCCCTCACCATTGAGGTGATTGCGCATAAAACCAGCAAACAAATGTTCAAGTGTATGAATACCCTTTTCAGGCATAACCTGTTTATTGGGTATGCAGAAACGTAAGTCGAAAACTGTGATGGTGTCGCCATGAGGCGTTTTCATCGTCTTAGCCACTCTTACGGCTGGCGCATTCATTCGAGTATGGTCAACAGTAAAACTATCCAGTAAAGGCATTTCTTCATCTCCACAAAAAATTCAGATTTTTCTTCAAGCAAATGAAACTTTTTCATCTGCCACCGGTCATAAAGAATGAAACACGCGTCATTATTATCCCTATTCTCTAGAAAATCCTCTTCGGCCACTTTTACTTGTGGCCATTTTCTTTTCTAGCATCCTGTCTGTTGTTTCAGATACTCATCAAAACTCATCGTATCCTCACGTTCCAACGCGTCTTGTCGCTCTACGGAGGCCCTGCGTTCTATAGCGAACTGCTCGTCGCTAATAACCTCATATTTCTCATTGATCAGTTGCTGATGGTATTCATCTGCTAGTTCCAGTCCAAAGCCACCAATGCCCTGACTCTTCATTTTTTCCAGCACGCGAGCTGATAAAGTCAGTGATGAATCATCAAACATAGCAATTAATTCTTCGCAAACCTTTTGATACTGTGTGCCAGAACAACTATCCAATATTGCAGCAACCCGTTTCAAGTCACTAAATAACTTTTTGCCAACTTTTACTAACGGCTCTTCCACACTTCCACAACCAAGACCAATCATTTGCCCCGGTTTACGCCCTGCAAGGATCACTCTATTCCAATTCTTACGGCAACAATCTAATTCATCACTGCCCATTTCCGGCGCTTCGGCAAGCACACACCATATTAAGAATAGGTCAAGAAAACGAATTTGTGTTTCATTGACGCCAATCGCAGCAAATGGATTAATATCCAATGAACGAACTTCGATATATTCCACTCCCCCACGCAGCAATGCATCAGAAGGCGATTCATTCCCTCTAGTGACACGCTTAGGTCGGATTGGCGCATACAACTCATTTTCAATTTGTAAGACGTTGGTATTGAGCTGAATATGTTTATCACCTTGTTTAGTGCCCAACTTAGCAAACTCATCAGATGGTTTGTGGATCGCTTTTCTCAGCCCTTCAATATAGGTATGTAGGTTATTAAACGTAATATTCAGATCGCTCTGTGATTTATTGGTGTACCCCAAGTTACTCATTCTTAGTGAAGTCGCATAAGGCAGATAACAAGTTCCATTTTCTGTCCGCTCAAAAAGAAAAGAAGTCTCTCTTCCACGTAAGAACGAGGAACAAATTGCCGGAGAAGCACCAAACAAGTATGGGATCACCCATCCAAAGCGATAATAGTTACGGATCAAGCGGAAATAGCCATTAGAGATCTGTTCTTTACCACTCTCTGCATCTTCAACACCAGCCCAGGCACGCCAAAACTCAATTGGCAATGAAAAATTATAATGAACCCCGGATATGGTCTGCATCAACGCACCATAACGATTTTTCAGACCTTCACGGTATAAGGTCTTATAGCGACCAACATTCGATGCACCATATTGAGCCAGAGTAATGTTCTCTTCCGCATCAATAAAGCATGGCATACTTAATGGCCACATTTTTTCTTTGTCCAGCACACGCGCCGTGTGACGATGAATATCGCTAAGAAAAGAAATCGTATATTTTATATCATCACCAACTGGTGTGATGAATTCCAACAATGACTCAGCAAAGTCAGTAGTAATCCATTTATGCGTAAGTGCTGCACCAAGTGCTTTAGGATGTTCTGTTATGGCTAAACTACCCTCTGAAGTAATACGCAATGTTTCACGTTCAACACCGCGACGAATTCCCTTTAAAATTGTCGGATGCGCCTCTAGCCATGATAGAGCCTTTGATACGTCCGGGATCAATTCGACCTCCCGTAGTGTTTAGAAGAATTTTTATAAGGGTTTACTTTATCTTAAACAAGCCAAATTGTCGCTGATTAGATATAGCAGCAAAAACATTTCAGCGTCATACAGGGAGCGAGTTGGTGATGGCAACACAGACAGCCAGAAAGGAAAAAGCCCTGCTGTTTTAGCAGGGCTTTATATGGCGCATCCAGAAGGATTCGAACCTCCGACCGCTCGGTTCGTAGCCGAGTACTCTATCCAGCTGAGCTATGGATGCATGTTCAGTTTTTTACTCTGGTAAAAGATAGCAGCTGCTTCGATTACCTGAAGGGTGCCTCGGATGGTTTCATCTCAAGGTTAAATTGGCGCATCCAGAAGGATTCGAACCTCCGACCGCTCGGTTCGTAGCCGAGTACTCTATCCAGCTGAGCTATGGATGCGTGTTCAGTTTTTCACTCTGGCAAAAGGCAGTAGTTACCTCGATTACCTGAATAATACCTCGGATGACTTCATCTCAAGGTTAAATATGGCGCATCCAGAAGGATTCGAACCTCCGACCGCTCGGTTCGTAGCCGAGTACTCTATCCAGCTGAGCTATGGATGCGTGGTTTAAATGGCGGTGAGAGAGGGATTCGAACCCTCGATGCAGCTTTTGACCGCATACTCCCTTAGCAGGGGAGCGCCTTCAGCCTCTCGGCCATCTCACCGTACGCTTTCTTTCGAATCGCGACTCAGAACTTTTTTTTAAGCTCCTCGTCACTGCGTGGCGCACATATTACTTTCCCAGACTTATAAGTCAAACAATTTTTCTAAACCTGTGTTTGTTTGAACACTTCACACACAAGATGTGTAGTTTGACACCAAAAAGTGTACTTTGTCAGCAGAAAACTATTACACCTTCAATTAAAGAAAGTGCATGCAAATCATTATTCGCCACAATAACATGATAGGAACACTCTGTTCTTAACGATAGAAAAACAAAAAAGATGGGAAAATAGACATGAGGTTAAGAAACTAGCAAGACAAAAAATACCCACAGAGGTGAGATCCCTCAAAAATGGCGCCCGGTTCTGACAGAAATAGGACGCCAACTTAGAGTCAATAAGTTGTTGGCTGAGATTTTTCGGCCTGAATCCGCTGATAAATTTCTTCACGGTGAACAGAAACTTCTTTAGGAGCATTTACACCAATACGAACTTGGTTACCTTTAACCCCTAGTACTGTAACTGTTACCTCATCGCCTATCATGAGCGTTTCACCAACTCGACGAGTCAGAATAAGCATTCTTTGCTCCTTGAAAATTTAAAAGAGTCGGGTCTTTCGGTTTCCCCGCTATTATCCATCAAACACCGTGAAAACGTAAAACAATGGTATATGCTTAAAGTATAAGCAATTTTAAGCGCATTTCCTACCTATATAGTTTAGCCAAAATAAATAAATATGCGCTCAACCTTTTAACAATTTCACAACAAGATTTCTAAGGCACCATAAAAACAACGCTATGGCGCCCTCTAAACTAGGTAATACCGCTTATAGCCGCGATGCTACCCACTCTTCCACGCTATCCAAAGCAGAAGGCAACGCTTCAATATCAGAACCACCTGCTTGGGCCATATCAGGGCGACCACCGCCTTTACCACCGATTTGCTGAGCTATAGAAGAAATTAACTCACCTGCTTTTATTTTAGCAGTCAGATCCTTTGTGACACCAACAATCAAGCTGACTTTATCATCACTTATAGTGGAAAGCACAATAATTGCTGAACCTAGTTGATTTTTCAGATCATCAACCATCGTTCTCAACATCTTAGGTTCTGTATTGCTTAACTGACTGACCAGCAACTTCACACCCTTCACTTCTTTCGCTTTACTTGCTAAAGAAGAGCTCTCTTGTGCAGCCTGTTGATCTTTAAGCTGCTGAAGCTCTTTTTCCAACACTTTGGTTCTATCCAGTGTCACCCGTACTTTTTCACTCAGGCTATGGATATCACTTTTCACTAATTGAGCAATATCTTGAAGTAAATCAACCTGTTGATGTACAGATTCCAACGCTTTTTTACCTGTAATTGCTTCGATCCTACGGATACCCGCTGCCGTTCCAGATTCAGCAATAATACGGAACAAGCCAATATCGCCGGTACGATTTGCGTGAGTCCCTCCACATAATTCAGTGGAAAAACCCCCTATTGACAGTACACGGACTTGCTCTTCATATTTTTCACCAAACAGTGCCATTGCACCCTTGGCTTTTGCTGTTTCCAGATCCATCAATTCAGTCACAACAAGTGAATTTTGACGAACTTCGGTATTAACCAAATCCTCAACCTGACGGATCTGTTCTGGTTTCATCGCTTCAAAGTGAGAAAAATCGAAGCGAAGGTATTTATCGTTAACCAGAGAGCCTTTCTGTGATACGTGCTCACCCAAAATTTGACGTAATGCAGCATGTAACAGATGGGTTGCTGAGTGATTCAAACGAATTGCATCACGACGTTCAATATCAATAACCGCATTGATGTTATGGTTTACACTCAAGGTACCTTTTTCAAGCTTACCAATATGACCAATAGCCTGACCATATTTTTGTGTATCAATAACACAAAAAGCACAATTGGTATTACTCAGAATACCCGAGTCACCAACTTGTCCACCGGATTCAGCATAAAAAGTGGTCTTATCCAGTATAACAATCGCTTCTTCACCCGCTTGAATTTGATTGACTGATTCACCATTTCGGAAGATAGCAGTTACTGTTGCCTGCTGTTCGTTATGATCGTAACCAGAGAAATCGCTGCGTTCATCAACTTTGATCAATTCATTATAATCAGTACCGAAACCACTTGATTCGCGAGCACGACGACGCTGATTTTCCATTGCCACTGCAAATCCTGCTTCATCAACGCTAATATTACGCTCACGGCAAACATCAGCGGTCAAATCCACAGGGAAACCATAGGTATCATACAGGCGGAAAGCCGTTTCGCCATCCAGAATATCACCGGACAGTTTTGCGAGTTCATCGTCTAATAATTGAAGACCACGTTCCAGAGTACGAGCAAACTGCTCTTCTTCTGTTTTTAAGATCTGCTCAACAATTGCTTGCTGGCGTTTAAGCTCTTCTCCCGCAGCGCCCATCACTTCTAGCAATGGCGCAACCAGTTTGTAGAAGAAGGTATCTTTAGCCCCCAACATGTTACCGTGACGGATAGCTCTGCGGATAATACGACGCAGAACATAACCACGGTTTTCATTAGAAGGAACAACACCATCACAAATCAAAAATGCACATGAACGAATGTGATCAGCAATAACCCGCAGAGACTTATTACTCAAATCATCTGTAGCACCAGTGACATTAGCAACAACTGTAATCAAATCACGGAACAGATCGATCTCATAATTAGAATTGACGTGCTGCAATACAGCGGCGATACGCTCCAGCCCCATCCCCGTATCTACGGATGGTTTTGGCAACGGCTCCATCGTGCCATCAGCATGACGGTTGAACTGCATAAAGACGATATTCCAGATTTCAATATATCTGTCACCATCTTCCTCTGGGCTTCCCGGTGGTCCACCCCAGATATGTTCGCCATGATCATAAAAAATTTCAGTGCAAGGACCGCAAGGACCGGTATCACCCATTTGCCAGAAGTTGTCCGATGCATAAGGCGCACCTTTGTTATCACCAATGCGGATAATTCTTTCTGCTGGTATTCCGACTTCATTCTTCCAGATATCATAGGCTTCATTATCTGTCTGATAGACAGTCACCCATAATTTTTCTTTAGGCAAATTAAACCAATCTTTGCCAGTCAGAAGTTCCCAAGCATAACTAATAGCATCATGTTTGAAATAGTCACCAAAACTAAAATTACCCATCATCTCAAAGAAAGTATGATGGCGTGCGGTGTAACCGACATTTTCTAAATCATTATGTTTACCACCAGCACGAACACAGCGCTGAGCAGTTGTTGCTCGGGAGTAAAATCTTTTGTCCTGTCCAAGAAAGACATCCTTAAACTGGTTCATCCCTGCGTTGGTAAACAGCAGTGTTGGGTCATTATTTGGCACCAAAGAACTACTTGGTACGACTTGATGCCCTTTAGTATGAAAAAAGTCGAGAAACGCTTGACGGATCTCAGCGGTGCTTTTGCTCATAATTGTCCCGAAATCAAGCTGGAAAAAACAGATTTATGAATTGGTTAGGTAGGATATTCCATCACCTATTTTCAACTCACGAATAAACAAAGTGGGGATAAGATAAAAGTTCTTCTATTAGAAGTAAAATCCCATATATACCCGTCATCTTTCAAGTTGCCTCTTTGTTGGCTGCACTCGCTCACCCCGGTCACATCGTTATCTATGCGCTCGGGGATTCACTCCCTTGCCGTCGCAATGCATCTTGAAATCCATAGGGTATAAAATCCCATATACATCCATTCGCTGGCAGCATTGTAAATCGTCTAGGTATTTTCTGAAAGCATGATCGCATAATATGGATAATACTCGCTTTCTGAAAGAAGAAACCGCGTCATTATTAACGCGGTATAAGTTTGATGACAAAACTTTTACAGCTTTGAATACAAGAATAGAGACTACCGATATTATTAGATTAGAATTCTTCGTTATTCATCTCTTCGTTTTCATTGTCTTCAAAATCAGAAGCAGCACTATTGAATTCGCCAGCATTGTGCAACAGCATTTCACGTAATTTTTTATCCAGCTCAGTAGCAATTTCAAGATGTTCTTTTAGGTAGATGGTTGCATTCGCTTTGCCTTGACCAATTTTATCACCATTATAGCTGTACCATGCGCCTGCTTTTTCCACCAATTTATGCTTCACGCCTAAATCGATTAATTCACCATAAGTGTTAATGCCTTCGCCATACATAATCTGGAATTCCGCCTGCTTAAATGGCGCTGCCACTTTGTTTTTTACTACCTTCACACGGGTCTCGCTACCAACGACCTCTTCGCCATTTTTCACAGAACCAATGCGGCGAATATCCAGACGAACAGAAGCATAGAATTTCAGCGCATTACCACCGGTGGTAGTTTCAGGGTTACCAAACATGACACCAATTTTCATACGAATCTGGTTGATGAAGATCAACAATGTATTGGAGCTTTTCAAGTTACCGGCCAGTTTACGCATTGCCTGACTCATCATTCGAGCTGCCAGCCCCATATGAGAATCACCAATTTCCCCTTCTATTTCGGCTTTTGGCGTTAAGGCAGCAACGGAGTCTACGATAATGACATCAACAGCGCCGGAACGTGTCAACGCATCACAGATCTCAAGAGCCTGTTCCCCCGTATCGGGTTGAGAACACAACAGGTTATCAATATCAACACCCAACTTCTTAGCATAGATGGGATCAAGAGCGTGTTCAGCATCAATAAACGCACAGGTTTTACCTTCACGTTGTGCCGCAGCAATAACCTGTAATGTCAGCGTTGTCTTACCCGAAGATTCCGGGCCATAGATTTCAACAATACGCCCCATCGGCAGGCCACCAGCACCTAATGCAATATCCAGTGACAATGAACCCGTGGAGATAGTTTCAACGTCCATTGAACGGTCTTCGCCCAAACGCATGATGGAACCTTTACCAAACTGTTTTTCAATTTGGCCTAGTGCCGCTGCTAGTGCTTTTTGTTTATTTTCATCAATAGCCATTTTTACTCCCTCGTAAGCAATGAAAGGGCTCTCTCACTGCCGATGAATAATTTCTGATACTAAAACATTGTTTGCAATTATACTGTATAATCATACAGCATCAAGTTAATTTTTTATACCCGTTATCTTTCAGGTTGCCTCTTTGATGCATCTTGAAATCCATGGGGTATATAATCTCTGATAACAACGTTTTCAGAGAATAAATGACAGCTTGAAGGCGTACTTCATTTCGATCACCGCTAAAACAACAACGGCGGGACACAACTTCTACCCCATTTACCGTTAGATAGGCAAACCCAAACCACACTGTACCAACAGGTTTTTCTTCGCTGCCACCATCAGGCCCGGCAATGCCACTGACCGAAACCGCCAAATCTGCCTGCGCGGCTTTCAGTGCTCCTACCGCCATTTCTCTCACAACCTGTTCACTGACAGCCCCATATTGCTGTAAAACGGCTTCTGACACACCGAGCATCTGATGCTTAGCTTTATTACTGTATGTCACAAAGCTTCGGTCAAAATAAGCAGAGCTACCGGCAATATCTGAAATTGTTTTCGCCAACCAGCCACCGGTGCAAGATTCGGCACAGGTCACCGACAGTGTTTGCTGTCTCAGTTTCTCTCCTAGCTCAATACTAAGCTGAGTCAGAATTTTTTCACTCATAACACTCTCTTTATCCGGTAAAAGATCAATTTCTTTGAAACCGGTTCCAAATCCACAAACTCGTGATTGTCAACGCCAACAGAGTACCAAAGCCTATCCCTGTTGTAACAACCGGGACGCCTATTTTAATAACCAATGAGTAGAGGCCAAGCATCAATAACATGGCGATATTCTCGCCCAAATTCTGTACTGCAATTGCATAACCGACCCCAATCGTTTGTCTGCCGCTTTCCTGCAATAATGCATTCAGTGGAACAATAAACAAACCGCCAAAAATACCGAGAATGATTAATAAGACGTGGGAAGCCCAAATATTGTGCTGAACAGCAAAAATGACCACCATCACGCCGATTAAAACACCGGCAGGCATACAACGGTGGACTGTTTTAAGGGTGATGAAACGGGCAGCCACACCCGCACCGATAATAATGCCGACAGCAACCATCACATTAAGTATTGTCGGCGTGCTATTGTCAGAAATTCCCAGAACAACAGGTACCCATAAGACCAATAGGAATCTCAGTGTTATACCCGCTCCCCAGAACAAACTCGTGCCAATTAAAGAAAATCGAGCGCCTTTGTTATGCCAAAGAATACAACAAGATGAAGTAAAGTCTGTCAGCATCTTTTTCAGATTCCAGCCCTTATCCTGACGCACCGCCGATAATCTGGGGATAAAGAAATTAGCGACAACAGCAATACCATACATCAGCGCACAAACCAGCAGTGCGATTGCCAAGTTCCAATCAGACAAAAAACCACCAACGACAGAGCCCGTCAGAATGGCAATTATCGTTGAAGCCTCCATCAAACCATTCGCCTTTACTAAACGATCACCATCGGTCAGTTCAACCAAGATGCCATATTTAGCCGGTGAATACGATGCAGCTCCCACGCCCACCAAGGCATAACCCAGAAATGGATCATATCCCAGGCAAATAGTAAACGCGCCCAACAACTTGAAGCTATTAGCAAACAACATCACACGATCTTTCGGGAAACGATCGGCAATTTGCCCCACAAAAGGCGCCAATAGGATATATGCCAAGACAAACACTATCTGTAATATTGGCTGGCTCCAGTCAGGATAAAACTGGGCTTTCAACTGTGCCAAAATCGCAAACAACAGCGCATTATCGGCAAAAGCCGAAAAAAACTGCGACACCAATACGGCTTTCATGCCACGGGTTAATAGCGGTTGAACAACAGAGGATGCATTCACGATTATTGTTCCTATTCAGCTTCACTTTCCAATAACACGATTTCTTCCTGTTTAGCAAAACGTTTCCCCCGCCCGAGAATAGTACAGAATCCCTGTTCATCAATTGAAACAATGTCACCAGTATCGAACCAATCAAACTGAATATTCCCATGCTCATCTTTTGCCACTGGCGGTTCTACATGATTTGGATCTTCAACGCTCAGATACCCTTTCATCATATTCGGGCCACGTAGCTGCAAACGTCCCCCCTGCTTAATTCCTGCTACCGGAATTAAACGGGATTCCATAGCCGGCAAAATCCGCCCAACCGTACCGACTTTAGCCATCATCGGCACATTCAATGCAATGACAGGCGCACATTCTGTCATGCCATACCCTTCTAAAATACGAATACCAAATTTGTCTTGCCAAATCTGTTTAGTATTTTCCGTGAGCTTTTCAACACCGGCCATAACACAACGAAGACGCGCAAAATCATACGGATGAGCAGAATAAGCATAATTCTCCAGGAAAGTAGATGTACCTAATAATACGGTACAGTTACATTCATATACCATTTCTGGCACTACCCGATAATGCAATGGATTTGGGTAGAGGAATATTCGGCTACCAGACAACAGTGGAGTGAATAAGCCAACAGTCAATCCAAATGCATGAAATAGCGGTAGAGAAGACATAAAACGGTCAAGTGGATTGAAATCAGTAATGGTTTTTATCTGTTCCACATTGGCTAACAAACTAGCGTGACTGTGAACGACACCTTTTAATACAGTTTCTGAACCGGACGTAAATAGCACCAAAGCATCATCATCGGGTTTTTGTTCCACCATCGCTTGTTTCGGAAAAAAAAGGTGCCACAAGATCCATAATTTATCCAGCAAAGTCACTGTACCGTCCAAATCCTCAAGATAAACCCAGTTAACCTCCGTAACCTGCTCGGATAAATGTGTTAATCGCTCCTTTTTCAGAAATTGCCGGGAAGTCACGATAGTTTTAATACTGGCAACCGCTACCGCATTCTTCAATCCATGACTGTCGGTTGTATAGTTTAGTAAAGCCGGTATTCTTCCTCTCAAAGATGCCCCAAATATCGCAGCTACCATAATAGTGGCATTAGGTAAAAGAAAACCAATCCGTTCCCCCTGGCAGGTAAAACGCTGCAAAATACGACTGGCAGCCAGTACTTTTTTAAGCAGACTGTTATAACTGTCTTCTTTAAAAGAAACATCTTCAATACAGGGCTTAAAACGACCAAATTGTTTTCGTGCAACCAGTAAAGATTCAAATATTGTTTCTTGTGGTCGGGTCGCCATTCGTGCATTCATCATTATTTCATGCAAACGCTCACCGGCTAAACGACGCCGTTGCTCCGAACTAGACGCATTCGGCATCGGCAATTGTGTCGCAGGCAGAATTTTCATTGTCACCTTCGGAAAAAGGTGAAGTTTGAAAATACCGTTTAATCGGCTGAATAGGGTTCTTTCTAATCCTTCAAAGCGAACAGGAACGACAGCGGCTTCAGATATCGCCGCAATAAAAGCGGCTCCATCATAGATTTTCATCAAAGAACCGGTAACAGTAATTCTCCCCTCTGGAAAAACAACTATTGGCCGCCCCTTTTCTATTTCCTTAACCAACACCCTGACAGCCATTGGGTTTATTGGGTCTAAGGGAACTATTTCAACATAGCGCCTTACCAGTTTCATAAAACCCCGATTTGCAATGTTGGAATAGACAGCAAATACTGGCTTAACCGGCAAGAAAAGTGTTAGCAAAACACCATCAAGAAAAGAGACATGATTAGGCGTGATAAGGCATTTAGGGTGGTTAAATTGTTTAATATCTCCTTCTATTGTTAAACGAAACATTAAACGAAAAACAAGCCTTAGAAATTTAAACAACATATTCGTATCTCAACCCATCTGGAAAAATAAATAGAAGATACTATTTATTATTCGACACTGTAATATTCTTATTTCTCTATAAAAAAATACCAAAATAGTGTCAGAAAACTATTCCAGAGAACATAATTTCTTTCACATAAGTTGCAATTTTTTCCGGTGAAAGTTGCGCATTAATAATATGGTTCGCACATTCACAATAGAGATTTTCTCTGGCAGCAAGCACTTCTTCCATTTCTTCAACAATAGATTTTCCCGTCAAACTAGGGCGTTGGGTACTTTCTGGTTGCTGCATTAATCGCTCAGCCAAAATGCTCGCTGAAGCTTGAAGATAAATCACCGTGCCATTTTGTCGCATATATTGGCGATTTTCAGCGGAAAGAATGATCCCTCCACCGGTAGAAATAACGCAATTGCTTTGAGTAACTTGTTGTAAGGCTTGACTTTCTAATTGCCGAAATTGTTGCCATCCTTGCTGGTTAACAATATCCGCAATGGTCATGTTACTGGTTTGTTGGATATGGTGATCAGTGTCAATAAATGTGTACGATAATTCATTGGCTAATAATTTTCCAACTGTCGTTTTTCCTGCTCCACGTGCACCTACAATAAACAATATTTGGTTCACTGCCTGATATCCTTGATAAATTTCATCGTTAAAAATATATTAACACCTATAGTAACCAGTACTTTACATCAACGTAAAATTAAAAGTTAATATATACGGTAAAAACTACCCCAAAAGCATGATCTTACCGAAACTTCAATATAATCAGAACCAGACACGCTTCTGGGGTAACAGTAAACGCATTACTTACGGATTAAATCATCTCCATAACCAATCCATTTATACGTAGTCAGCGCATCTAATCCCATTGGGCCACGGGAATGCAGTTTTTGCGTACTAACGGCAACTTCCGCTCCCAAGCCAAACTGGCCACCATCAGTAAAGCGAGTGCTAGCATTCACATAAACCGCAGCAGAATCAACCTGACGAACAAAATAGTCAGCATTGTGCAAAGATTGAGTCAAAATAGCATCAGAATGGGATGTACCATAGGTACGAATATGCTCAATTGCCTGCCCCATATCAGTGACAATTTCCACATTCATATCCAGAGATAACCACTCATCACGGTAATCTGCTTCTGCAACATCCACGACCTTAGCAGCTCCATCTTGCAAAAACACCATTGCTGATTTACTCGCATGCAGAGTCACTCCCTGTTCTTCCATGCTCTTGCTCAATGCAGGCAGAAAATCAGCCGCAATCTTCTGATGTACCAACAATGTTTCCAAAGCATTACAGGCACTTGGGCGTTGCACTTTAGCATTAGCGATGACAGTTAATGCCTTATCGAAATCAGCACTTTCATCGACAAAGGTATGACAGACGCCAATTCCGCCGGTAATCACTGGAATGGTCGATTGCTCACGGCACAGCTTATGCAATCCTGCACCACCACGTGGAATCAACATATCCACATAACGATCCATTTTCAGTAGCTGAATAACTAACTCACGCTCCGGTTTATCTATCGCCTGCACGGCTGCGGCAGGTAATCCACTCTGTTCAAGTGCCTGCTGAATGACTTTCACTGTCGCTTGATTAGTGTTGTGAGTCTCTTTACCACCACGCAAAATAACCGCATTACCGGTTTTCAAACACAGAGATGCAACATCGATGGTGACATTAGGGCGTGCTTCATAAATCACTCCGACCACACCCAGCGGTACACGGCGACGCTCCAACCTCAAGCCACTGTCAAGCAAACTGCCATCAATGAGTTCCCCTACCGGGTCAGATAAACGGCATACCTGACGGACATCGTGAGCTATCGCAGTCAAACGTTCTGGCGTCAGTAACAATCGATCCAACAATGCTTCGCTCATGCCCTGTTCACGGGCCTGAATCATATCAAGCTGATTAGCTTCAAGAATGATTGCACATTCCTGCTCTAGCAAATCTGCAATGCGGATTAATGCCTGATTTTTCTGTTTTGTACTTAGCTGTGCCAGTTGCCATGCAGCTTCCCTAGCTGCCTTTCCCATTTGTTCTAACATTATAAATCCTTAACTCACGATCATGTCGTCACGATGAACCGCAACAGCACCATATTCATAACCGAGGATTTGGCTTATCTGTTGTGAATGGTGGCCTGCAATTAAACGTAGAGCATCACTGTTATAACGGCAAACACCATGCGCCAAATCTTTACCAGACAGACTACGAATGCAGATAACCTCTCCACGGGAGAAATCACCTTTAATATTTTTAATCCCTTTCGGTAATAAAGAGCTGCCTTTTTCGCAAATTGCTGTCTCAGCGCCATGATCTACAATAATTTCACCCGCCGGAGGGGCGCCAAAAATCCAACGCTTGCGATTTTCCATCGGGCTTTCCAACCCATGAAAGCGAGTACCTGCTGGATTACCTTCAATGACATCAGAGATGACATCGGGTTTATTACCCGCGGCAATAATGACATCAATCCCCGCGCGACCTGCAATCCCCGCAGCTTGAAGTTTAGTTGCCATTCCTCCCGTCCCTAAACCCGAAATGCTATCACCGGCAACCAGACGTAATTCATCGCTGATGTCATAAATTTCCGGGATAAGTTTTGCGTCTGGATTGTTACGCGGATCAGCGGTATACAGCCCTTCAATATCCGTTAGCAATAACAGCTTATCGGCTCCCCCCAGAATTGCCGCTAGGGCAGATAAATTATCATTATCACCCACTTTAATTTCCGCCGTCGCAACCGCATCATTCTCATTAATGACAGGCACAATGCGATTATCGAGCAAAGCCTGTAAGGTATCTCTGGCATTTAAAAAACGTTCGCGATCTTCTAAATCCGCCCGAGTCAATAACATTTGCCCAACATGGATACCATAAATAGAAAAGAGCTGCTCCCATAACTGAATCAACCGACTTTGACCGACCGCCGCCAGCAATTGCTTGGATGCAATTGTTGCCGGTAGATCCGGATAGCCCAAATGTTCCCTCCCTGCCGCAATAGCACCGGAAGTCACGATAATAATGCGATGACCTTTTTCATGTTGCTGAGCACATTGCCTTACCAGTTCTACAATATGAGCGCGATTCAGGCGACGAGAGCCACCTGTCAGTACACTCGTCCCCAGTTTCACAACCAATGTTTGGCTGCTATTCATCATATTTTTGCCATTCGATTTAAATTAAAAAAACAGTGCTCAGTTTTAACAGGAGAGAAGCGTTATGCCAACAGGCATTATAATGCTAAATTGAAAAATATAGGGGCTTAGAACAAATCAATGCTATTCACTTCCCCCAAAAGCGCATGAAATCTTTATAAAATAAAGCAGTTAACAATCAACAAATAACGGACATTTCATCAACAGACTTTATTTTTCAACCATTGACTAATCTCCCGTAACGCCTTATTGAAGCTGTTATAAACAGGCGTTGTCGGAATAGCCAGTAATTTACTATCCATTGATGACATTGCTATCAGCTTAGATTCTTCTTTCGGGCTGAAAATATCATTCTGCCAATAACCCGCTAACATAGGAACGGAACAACGCCGACCTAACAAACCTTGTTTTTTAAGGGAGTAACAACCGAGTTCAAGACGAAACGCCTTTTCATCCACATTATAAATACCCAGTCTGCTAGCAAACATATCAAGATACATCGAAGGTGAATTTTGTTGACGTTCAACGCTACTGAGCCACTCATGAACGATAGCACCAAGAGTCGCAACGCCCTTAATACGTTTAGATTCCAAATAGGCCAACCGGACAGCAATATTGGCACCAAAGCGAAAACCAAATAGACCAATCCTGGTGTGGTCAATCCAGGGAATTTCATCCAGTTGATGGATGATTTGTTGATGGAGAATACAGGTATCCTGTGTCAGCCTCAGACGTGAAGAGTAACCAATCGAGGGCATATCCACAGTTAACATCGCAAATCCAAGCGGCGCCAGATAATCACGGAATAGCCGATAATAATCGCTTTGCAAATTATCCAAACTGCCACAAACTAAAATAGTTGGAGAAGGTTTTTGCAATTGCTGAGGCAGATGAAGGAAACCAGTCACACAACCCCCTTCCTTGAGTTTGAACGCTATTTTCCTCAACTGATAGCCAGAACAACGAGCCGCATTTTCATAAGCTTTATTGGCTAAAATGACGGCCTGCTGAGACAACTCATCCCCCTTAAGATGGGGATAACCGGCGATGCTATACAAATTAGCCGCTTTCAACCAGAAATTGCCCGCATCTGGGATCTGCTCTGCCTGCAACGCTCTCTGTTGCCACAACATCGCCTGATGTGACCACTCAAAAACCCAGTTACCTTTACGATACCCAATCACCGTATCCAGTAAATTATCATCACTGCGTTGTGCGTTTGTCATGGCAATCCGGCACAACACTTCTTCTATTTCAAACGGATCAATTTCTCGCCAAATCCACATCAGCCGGTTAATCATACGATACCAGCTACCATGACTATTACCATCCAACGTACTGTAATTACCCGCAATTAACCGAGGATCGCGATGCTTTACCAGCGTGGAGGTTTCCTGATGTTTTTGCCTTGACTTAAAAAGTGATTCTGAAAGGTTCCGATTTGCCATAACTAATGTTGATTTTATTTACCTTCACAAATTGGTGGAAAGAATACTACACCCATATCCCAAGGTTGCTCGATCCAAGTATCTTGAGGAATATCAACAATATAATCATCAACCAAAGGTCGGCCTGCCGGCTTTGCAAAAATAGTCACAAAATGGGCTTTTGGATACATTTCACGGATGGCCTGAGCAGTACCGCCAGTATCAACCAGATCATCCACAACAATAAAACCTTCACCATCGCCTTCCGCTTTTCTCAGAACTTTCAGCTCACGTTGATTATTATGGTCATAGCTGGAAATACAGACTGTATCTACATGACGAATGCCCAATTCACGCGCCAGAAGCGCTCCAGGGACAAGCCCACCGCGACTCACGGCAATGATGCCTTTCCACTGTTCGACAGGAAGTAAACGTTGTGCCAATTTACGGGCATGTATTTGCAACATATCCCAAGTTACGACATATTTTTCGCTCATAAAAATTGATCCCGACAACTTAAGAATACTTTAGAAAAGCATCTCGCAAAAAAAGTTGCGCGAATTATAGTGACTTAGGTCTGTAAAAACTAGCGGAAACAGGGAATCAATGAATCGTATTATTCTTCACAAAAGTAAAGTGCTATTCTGAGCCCAATAACATCATGGCGTTAAGCGCTCATCATATAAAAACTATTTCTCAAGTAGAGAATAGTGATTTCCATCTTAATTGAGATGCAGTCATAGGAGATTCGTCGTGTCAGAACTATCACAATTATCCCCTCAACCTCTATGGGACATCTTTGCCAAAATCTGCTCTATTCCCCACCCTTCTTACCATGAAGAAGCGCTGGCAACCCACATTGTTCAATGGGCGCAAGAAAAAGAGTTGCACGTTGAACGTGATCAAGTCGGCAATATTCTGATCAGAAAGCCAGCCAGTAAAGGGTTGGAAAATCGTAAAGCAGTTGTTCTGCAAGCACATCTTGATATGGTGCCGCAGAAAAACAACGATACAGTGCACGATTTCACTAAAGATCCGATCCGTCCTTATGTTGATGGTGAATGGGTTACTGCCCAAGGTACAACTCTGGGGGCCGATAATGGCATTGGCCTGGCATCAGCGTTGGCGGTACTGGCTGATGACAATGTAAAACATGGCCCGCTAGAAGTTTTATTGACCATGACGGAAGAAGCCGGAATGGATGGTGCTTTTGGCCTGCAACCGGGCTGGCTTCAAGCTGATATCTTAATCAATACCGATTCAGAGGAAGAAGGAGAAATCTACATGGGTTGTGCTGGCGGTATCGATTTTACCACCACTTTAGCATTGACTCGTGAAGCAGTTCCAGCTCACTACAAAACACTAAAACTGGTCATCAAAGGTCTGAAGGGCGGGCATTCCGGTTGTGATATTCATTTAGGACTGGGTAATGCCAACAAACTACTGGCTCGCTTCCTTGCCGCCCATACTCAGGAATTGGAGCTAAAACTGCTCGACTTCCAAGGCGGTACGCTGCGTAATGCCATTCCACGTGAAGGCCATGTTATTGTTGCTATTCCTGCCGATAAAGCAGCACAGCTTACCCAATTAAAGGATAAATACTTGGGTATACTGAAAAATGAATATGCCATCGTTGAGAAAAACCTGACTGTATTATTGGAAGAGGTCGAAACCGATATTCAGGCATTAACTGATGACGACCAAAACCGTTTTATCTCATTGCTAAACAGTACCCCCAATGGTGTTATCCGTATGAGTGATGTCATCAAAGGTGTAGTAGAAACCTCGCTAAACGTGGGCGTTGTTGCAATGGAACAAGATAAGGTGAATATCATTTACTTAATCCGTTCGCTTATCGACAGCGGCAAGTCCTATGTCATAGGTATGCTCTCTTCGCTAGCTAAATTGTCGAATGCCGAGATTTCCGCTAAAGGTGATTATCCCGGCTGGCAGCCAGATGCAAGTTCTCCAGTAATGCACTTAGTCAGTGAGACTTATCAACAGTTATTCGATAAAACACCCAATATTATGGTGATCCATGCAGGGCTGGAATGTGGCCTATTCAAGAAACCTTATCCTGATATGGACATGGTATCTATCGGGCCAACCATTACGGGTGCTCACTCTCCTGACGAACAAGTGCACATCAAGAGTGTCGGGCAATATTGGCAACTGCTGACTGCAATTCTGAAAGCCATTCCTGAAAAGGCTTAATCAGCTCTCCCCTGCCCTATGCGATGGCAGGGGAATTACCATTCAAACAAGAGTTGCCGCTCAATTTCTGGGTCCTGCAACATCACGTGCAAACCCACTAAACGAACGCCACGCCCTTCCCGACGAGATGTCCATGTTTTCTGGGCCAATTGCAGTAAATCCTGCTTATCCAATAGTGGATGGACATGCTCCTGAGTTGTGAGTTGAAAATCATCAAATTTCAGTTTAACCCCCTGACGGGCAATCCGCAGATCAGGTTTAACGTTACTCAACCGTTTTTCTAATTCCAGATATAAACTTTCTATCAGTTCAGTACACTGTTCCCATTGATGAATATCTTTCGCAAGTGTCCGCTCCACACCAATTGATTTTCGCAGACGGTCTGGATTCACCAATCGTTCATCAATACCGTGACAACGATCCCAAAGTACCTGCCCAAATTTCCCCAACTGTTTCACCAAAACAATGACGTCATATTTTTGCACATCAGAACAGGTTTCCAGCCCCATATTAGCCAGCCGTTGCACCATGACTTTGCCAACCCCCGGAATTTTTCGCAAAGGTAAAACCTTAACAAAATCAGCCACTCGATCAGGAGGAATGACATACTGCCCATTCGGTTTATTACTATCAGAAGCGATTTTTGCCAAAAATTTCACCGGTGCAATACCGGCTGATGCCGTCAATTGTAATTCATCAAAAATGGATTGACGGATCTCCTGTGCGATAAGTGTGGCAGATCCATGACAATGATGACTATCAGTAACATTCAAATAAGCTTCATCCAATGACAGAGGCTCTATCCACTCAGTATAACGAGACAATATCTGATGGATATGCCGGGAAACCTCCCTATACAGTGCCATACGCCCCGGAAGAACTTTAAGCTGAGGACAGAGTTTCAGCGCCATTGCAGTAGACATTGCACTACGTACCCCAAAACGACGGGCAGGATAATTAGCTGTACTAATAACACCCCGCTTGTCTGCGTTGCCACCCACCGCAATGGGAATATGACGAAGTGACGGATCATCACGCATTTCAATCGCTGCGTAGAAACAGTCCATATCAATATGAATAATCTTTCGCATTCTGCTTTAGCCTATCAACAACAACTGTATAAACATACATAAAAATAGACTCAAGAGCAATCTAGTAACAATATCGGCTAGTAACACCATCAGAGCGACGGTTAAAAGACACTTTTAGCTCAAATTTGAAAATATCTTGACCAATAAAATAATTAATTAATACCGTTATTAACTTTTCCCTGCCCGATTCCTTGCGTTAAGTGACCTATCCTGTAAGTACAACTTTTCTACTTAACGACATTCCAAGGATGCTAATAACAATGAAAAATAGCGGGAAACCACAAAAAACCCCAATTACAGCGACTACACAGCCAATTAATCGCACTCTTCATTATGCTTTATCAAGCATAATTATGCTGAGTACTGGCCTGCCAGGTTATCTGGCTGCACAAGAAAATGAAGAGCAAAAGTCAAAAGAAAAACCGGAAAAATCAGAGAAAGTCATCACACTTTCTACACTTTCTGTTATTGGCGGATTGAATAACAGCGTCAGTGCCGGAAGCTCCGTATTGAAAAAAGAGGATATTGAACGTACTCAGGCAGATAATATTGCCGAACTGCTCGATCAACTTCCCGGCGTTTCTATGTCAGGATCGCCTCGTCCAGGCGGCCAAACTCTGAATATCTGGGGAATGGGCGATACCGAAGACGTTAAGGTCACCCTGGATGATGCACCGAAAGGCTTCGAGAAATATCGCCAAGGTTCTATCTTTATTGAACCCGAATTAATCAAACGAATCGATGTCGATAAAGGCCCACATAATTTACTTGATGGCAATGGCGGATTTGGTGGAACAGTTAAAGTTGTCACCAAAGATGCCAGTGATTTATTACGGCCGGGAGAAGATTTTGGTGGATTGCTGAAATACAGTTATCACACCAATGATCGCCAAAATATTTATAGCAGTGCAGTTTATGGCCGGACAATAGAAGGTTTCGCTGACGGCCTGTTATATATGAGTAAACGAGATGGCGGCAATATTAAACGACCGGATGGTACCCGCTTTGTTTTCTCTAAAAGTGATCAGGCATCTTATTTATTGAAAACAAATTTTTACCTGAACGATGCTAATACATTGACACTTTCCGCTATGCGTTCTGATTCTGATGGCTGGCAGCCGTGGGCAGCAAAACGTGATGAGATAGCCGTTCCGTCAGAAGCCGACATTGAAAAATATGGTTGGAATGAAGCCTGGCGCCGGAAGTTAGTTTATCGTGATCAAACAGACCAAAATTACACAGCTAAATGGAATATTGCACCAGAAGACAATCCGTTACTTAACCTGACAGCAACCTATGCCTATTCGAAAACCGAACAGCATGATAAACGCTCTGAAAAAGCCCACAGCGGTTTTCTTGGTTCATTAGGAAATGAAAGCTGGATCGACTATGTAGATAACTTAGCAGATATAAATAACAAAAGTGCTTTTATAACCGGACCAATAGAACACACATTATTAGTTGGAGTTCGTTGGCATAAAAATCAACGGAATACCCTTATCCATGATAAAAGTAAAGACAAAAAATCTGAATATAATTATGGCTATTTTCAGCCAACCTATATGCCTTCAGGCGAACAAAAAACGAATAGTTTCTATTTGCAGGATGCAATGGTTATCGGCGATGTTACTTTGACACCCGGTGTTCGCTATGACCATATCACCAATATTGGCAAACCCAATATCGCGGCAATCTACAATAATAATTCACCAAATATAGGGCACGATTACCGCAGTGTTACTTATACTGGCTGGTCTCCTCATTTTGGTATCATGTGGAAAGCAACACAAAACCTGTCACTATTTTCAGATATCAGCCGGACATGGCGCGCTCCGTTGGTGGATGAACAGTATGAAATGCAATATGCCCGGGCAAGTGTTACTGCCACCAGCCGTAACTTAGATGTAGAAAGAATAACGGGTTTACGCTTCGGTGCGATTCTGAATTTCAATAACCTGCTGGCAGACCAAGATAATTTGCAAATCCGTACAACTTTATTCCGTAATAGAGGCAAGGATGAAATATTTACCCGTCGCGGAATAGTGTGTAAATCACCGGATTGCGGAAAACCTTTATCCAACTACCGTAATTTACCGGGATACACCATTCAAGGGCTGGAAATCGAGACTTTCTACGACAGCAATGACTTGTTCGGAAAACTTTCTTATTCAACGATCCGTGGTCAGAGAGATGCTTCACCTCGCGATCCTTGGGGTAATAAAACCTGGATTGCGGAAATTCCACCCACCTCCGCCCGCGCCATGTTAGGGGTAAAAATCCCTCAATGGCAGATGGCAATAGGCTGGACCGGAGATTTTATCCGTAAACAAGACAGATCGCCGAAAGATGGAGATCCCATGGCAACACTCTGGTCAATACCCAAAAGCAAAGGTTATGCACTGCATGGCGTATTCGCCAGTTGGCAACCCAATTTCTGGCAAGGTCTTGAAGCACGTGTCACGGTAAATAACTTGTTTAATCGTGATTATCGCCCATACCTCGGTGAATCGGTTTCCGGGGTTGGACGTAACATTAAATTCAGCGTCTCGCAAAAGTTCTGATTTCTTACCTGATAGTTCCCTCTATTTGAGGGAACTCACTTAAGTCCAACAGCTTGACAGACGATGACCATATGAAAATAATAATCATTTTCATTTATAAAAATTGTTGGAAATCATAATACCAACACCAAAGACATGCCTAAAATTAATAGTTCTGCGCAACAATTTTACTTTGAACATCATGACTGGTTATACAACTGGCTACGCCATAAAGTCCCTTGCCCCTGCCATGCGGAAGATCTCACGCAGGACACTTTCCTGAACGTTTTATCAAGTTCAAATTTGTCAGATATCCGCCAACCACGGCCTTTTCTGGCGACCGTAGCTCGCTGCCTGGTTGCCAACTATTACCGTCGAAGGAAGACCGAAGAGAACTATTTGGAATATATAAACTCGACACCAAAAATGACTATGCCCTCTGCTGAAAGCAGAATCGCCACATTTGAACAGCTTGAGATCACTCTTGATAAATTGCCAGTTCCAGTAAAAAGCGCTTTTTTGCTGGCACAGCTACAGGGACTGCGTTATAGCCAAATAGCTGATCAACTCCAGGTTTCTTCCAGTTCAGTAAAACAGTATTTGCAACGAGCACATAACAAATGTAAAAAAATTCAAATTCTCACTTAAAATTCAAAAAACCATTCTGCGAAAGCAGTCTGATAGTGGGGGGCTATGATCACGCTCTTATTTCGCCTGTGGTGCAGACGGTACAACCATCGAGACACTAAAGGCGTATGTAGAATCGCAGAAAACACCGGGTTAGCTCCCCCTTATATCCCCGCCAGCATTGAGTCCGCAGTTTTTTGCGGGTTTTTGTAACTAGTAAATAAGGCGCTAATACATATAAAACGCATTTTCCAAGCTCCAGATGAGCTTTTTAATAACCAATTCCCAATTTCTTTAAGCGTGAGATCAATGTCGTTGGGTTCATTCCCAACAATTTTGCTGCGCCATCATCACCAAAAATTTTCCCTTTGCATTGTTTAACGGCAAGAGAGAAATTTTTAATTTCCAAGTCTTTCAGTTGCTGCATGGTCAGCACGACTTCAATTTGTTGAAGTCTATTGTGAATATTCTGATACGCAATTTCATTTTGCTGTTGATCTTGTTCTAGCAAATATTTAAAGGAAACAGTGCCTTGTTTCGCTATAATGAGTGCGCGTTCAATGACATTTTGTAATTCACGAATATTACCAGGCCAATCATATTGCTGTAATTCTAAAATATGCCTTTGTGAAAATGGGAGATAATTAATTTTACGCTTGTCACAAATCAACTTAGTAAAATGCGTAACCAAAAGTGGAATATCTTCTTTCCGGTCACGTAAAGCCGGTGAATAAATCGGGAATACATTTAAACGGAAATAGAGGTCTTCACGAAAGCGTTTGTGTTTAACTTCTTCTTTTAAATTGCGGTTGGTGGCGGCAATAATCCGCACATCCACATGTCGCGTTTTTTCTTCGCCGACTCGTTCAAAGGTTCCTTCCTGCAATACACGTAGCAATTTACTTTGTAGCTCGATAGGAATTTCACCAATTTCATCTAAAAATAGTGTGCCCTGATCTGCCAATTCAAAACGTCCGGCACGGTCACGCACAGCCCCAGTAAATGCACCTTTGACATGTCCAAAAAATTCACTTTCAAACAGTTCCGAAGGAATGGCGGCACAATTGACTCGAATAAGTGGTTGCTGTTTACGGTGACTGGATTGGTGAATAGCACGAGCAATCAGCTCTTTGCCTGTACCTGATTCACCATAAATCATCACATTGGCATCGGCTGGGGCGACCACCTTGATTTTTTCAATAATCTGTAAAATGGATGCACTCCTGCCAATAATTTCATCATATTGATTTTCATGTAAAATTTCTTCTTGCAGATATTCATTTTGCTGTTCCAATCGACTTTTTAAATCTTGTAGTTCTTCAAGGGCATGGGTCAGTTGTTTTTCGGTATTCAGCCGATCGGTAATATCACGGAACACCACTACCGCGCCAATAATTTCACTGTCACGAATCACTGGGGTACTGGTAAATTCCACCGGAAAGCAACTACCATCACGACGCCAAAAAATCTCCTGAACCCCTTCATGCACAATACCGTCATGTACCGCTGCATAAATCGGGCACTCTTCTTCAGGATAGGGTTCGCCATTTTCATGGGTATGGTGATGAATCTTATGGATATTGTCACTCAATACATCTTCAGGTTGCAGCCCCAACATTTTAGCCCCAACAGGGTTAATAAAGGTACACAAGCCTTGTTCGTTAATACTGTAAATACCGTCACCAACTGAACTCAGTAATAAATGCTTACCTGTGTCAGAGTCAATAAACAGCTCTTGTAAGGCTTGCGATTCTTTTAAACCTGTACGAATGGCTTTATCGGCATTTTTATTAAGTTGGCGCAGTTCTAACTCTTTGACATCCACCAACGACCATATCAGTAAGGTTTTATTTTTATAGGGCAATGAAACAGCGGTAATATCCAACTGGATTTTTTCACCGTTTTTATCAAAGATATACAACTCATTGTTCCAAGCCCGACCTTTTACCAAAGCTTCTTCGGTAAATGCCACAAGATATGGCAATTGTCTGAAATGACCAAAAATGGAAGTCACCGTTTTTTGAATAATTTCATGACGTTCATATTGTAATAATTGGGTGGCGCTAATATTCACATCAATAAACTGGTTTTGATGTGGATCTAGCACAATTAATGCCTGTGACGTGTGTTCAAATACCAATGGGCGAATCGAGTCTTCGTAAACTACCCAGTCTGAGATAAAGTCAGTTACTATACCCGTCATTTTTCAAGTTACCTCTTAAAATCCATAGGGTATATGAAATTTCATAATTTAAGCTATGAAATTTCATAATACTACGAAAAATCCTCATTCCCTAGCAGTTCAATTTATATCCATGAAAAATATTTTTATAAAAATTAAATGATATTTTTCAATGTGATAAGAATTAACTTCCGTTCCAAAATATCACTTGGCACAGTTCTCGCAATAATTTCTCGCACTAGTACAGACAGACTACATGTTGGTTCATTCCTAAATAACATTGAACTAGGAGTTAGTTATGCCAAAGATTGATATCGAGCAATATAAAGACGGCGATTTTCTTGTTGATTATGAAGAAAAAGTGTTTGAGGACGTCAAAGCCCAGCCAGGTGAAAAGGCATTGGTGACTTTCCATACTGTTGCATTTGAAGGGTCAATTGGCTTGATCAATGTGTTACAGGCAAAACGTCTGTTGCGCAAAGGCTTTGAAACCAAGATTTTGCTTTACGGCCCAGGCGTGCAGTTGGGTGTACAACGGGGTTTTCCAACTTTAGGAGCGGAAGCTTTTCCGGGTCATTTAGCTGTCAACAATCAGTTCAAAGCCTTTATGGAAGAAGGTGGCGAAGTCTATGCCTGCCGTTTTGCGTTACAAGCGTTGTATGGGCAAACCGAAAAAGCGCTTATTCCGGGAATTCGGCCAATTAATCCATTGGATGTGATGGATTTAAGACTGCTGATGCGCCGCGACAATGCCTTAATCATTGATACCTGGACTGCCTAAGTAAACATAAACTATGAGGGGATAAGGTTATGAACCGAATAATTAAAGCTGCCGCAGTGCAATGTAGTCCGGTGCTTTATAGTCAAGCCGCAACGGTAAAAAAAATCTGTGGCATTATTTTAGAGCTTGGAAAACAAGGAGTGCAATTTGCAGTCTTTCCTGAAACCGTCGTGCCTTATTACCCTTATTTTTCCTTTGTACAACCGCCATTTGCTATGGGTAAAGAACATTTAAAGCTGTTAAATGAATCAGTGGTTGTACCCTCCGAAGCAACCTTAGCGATTGGTCAAGCCTGTCTTGAAGCCAACATGGTGGTATCGATTGGCATTAATGAACGTGCGGGCAGTACGATTTATAACGCGCAACTGTTATTTAATGCCGACGGTTCAATCATTCAGCATCGCCGCAAAATTACCCCAACTTACCATGAACGCATGGTGTGGGGACAAGGTGATGGCAGTGGTTTACGTGCCATTAATTCTGCAGTGGGGCGTATTGGTTCGCTGGCATGTTGGGAACATTACAACCCGTTGGCCCGCTTTGCCTTAATGGCAGACGGTGAGCAAATTCATGCTGCCATGTTTCCCGGTTCGTTGGTAGGGCAAGTCTTTGCCGATCAAATCCGCGCAACCATTCAACACCACGCTTTAGAATCTGGCTGCTTTGTGATCAACGCCACCGCATGGCTGCATCCCGAACAGCAACAGCAAATTATGCAGGATACTGGCTGTGATATTGGTCCAATTTCAGGAGGATGTTTTGCCGCTATCGTTTCTCCCGAGGGCAAACTCCTGGCTGAACCGATCACACAAGGTGAAGGTTATTGTATTGCCGATCTGGATTTTAGCCTGATTGATAAACGTAAACGCATGATGGATTCGATTGGACATTACAGCCGACCAGAATTACTCAGCTTATTAATTGATCGTCGCCCAACACACGTATTACATGAGCTGCAAGTTGAAACATCAGCTCAAAGTCATCTCGAAAAGCTCTCAAAATTTAATGAAGAACATGCCGAAACCATATTGATGTAAACCCAATCGATAGAGGGGTTAAAGATGTCTGCAATACAGCGATTAACCAATTTGCAATTATTAACCGACTTGCAATGTAATGGTCTGAAATGGGAAGGCAATTTTGGCTTGTCCCGTAAAGGTGGCGCAGGGCCAAGCGATCATAAGGCGCTGAGCCTTGACGGGCAGACCATGATGATTCCTGTGCTAAACCTTGCTGCACAAGATTCTCCCTACACCGCAAAACCTGAACCGCACTCTGACAAAGTGATTGTCTTTAAAAACCGGATTCCTGTGGCGACCTTAACTGCGCCAGGACGACCACGTTTTTACGATTTAAAAACCGCAGAAGGCATTACCTACGAACAAATTGCCACCTTACACAGCCGTGATGTACTGGCGACAACGGTGTTACAGCATTGCATTCGTATGAAAGACAAGGCCACTGCCTGCCAATTTTGCTCGATTGATCAATCTTTAAAAGAGGGTCGAACCTTGATCCGTAAACGCCCGGAACAACTGGCTGAGGTAGCGAAAGCCGCCGTTGAACTGGATGGCGTTAAACAAATGGTGATCACCACGGGTACGCCAAACACGGGAGATCGTGGCGCCAAGATTTTATATGACTCAGTTAAAGCGATTAAGGCACAAGTCGATTTGCCAATACAGGTACAGTGCGAACCACCTGATGATTTTGCCTGGTTTCAACGTTTAAAAGATGCAGGAGCCGTGTCGATTGGCATGCACCTTGAGGCGGTAAGCGAACGTGTACGGCAGAAAATTATGCCGGGTAAAGCCGAAGTATCGTTGGAAAAATATTTTGCGGCATTTGAGGCAGCCGTTGCGGTGTTCGGTCGAGGACAAGTCAGTACCTACATTTTGGCAGGTTTGGGCGATACCGAACTGGAAATCGTGGAAATGACCGCCAAGCTGACTGAAATTGGGGTATATCCATTTGTAGTGCCGTTTGTACCGATTCGAGGTACACCATTAGAGCATCACCCTAAACCTGATCAAGCTTTTATGCAGTCGCTCTATCCGAAAATTGGACAGCAACTCAAACAACATGGTTTGAACTCGGAAAATACTCAAGCCGGCTGTGCTAAATGTGGCGCTTGCTCTTCGCTGAAAGCGTATGAATAGGGAGAATGTGATATGGAACTTTCTCACTATCCTTGGCTGCTTGAGCCAAATGAAGGGCTGAAACAATTTGTTAGCGATGACATAGCCATCAAAATTGTGTCGGAAGATTGGGAGCGTCGCCAATATTATCGTTTGCGTGAAATGACCTTTCGCGATGAACAGAAAATCTTGCAAGAAGATCGTGACGAATACGATGTTAAAGCATTAGGCATTGTTGCCATTGAGAAAATGTTTGGTGAGCATGACCGAGTGATTGGCGCAGTACGGATTTTCCCTGATGGCAAACAGACGTGGTATGGCGGGCGTTTATGTGTAGAACCTTTATATCGACGTCGCCATATTATTGGTAAAGCGTTAATCAATACTGCGGTATCGACCGCCAAGCACTTGGGATGCCGTACTTTTTTAGCCACCGTGCAAAGTCAAAATGAACACTACTTCCAAAGGCTGTGTTGGGATAGTTTGCGTCAGTTGACCATTGCCAACATTCCACATGTGCTGATGCAAGCACAGATTGAAAACTATCCATTACCGCATGTCCCGATGCAAGCCTATATGCAAAAGGAGGCGCAATGATGAAACTCAATCAATTACTCGAAATGTTAAAACATACACCTGCTATGCAATCCAAGCAGGCGATTGCTCACAATGTTTCAATGAACACAACTTGCCATGTGGATTCATTGGATAGCTTATATGCCTATCCCGGAGATGACACGGCGGCAGTGTCGCTAAATGGTCAATATGTATTGCACGCCTGTGAAGGCATGTTACCAAGCTTTGTGACCAATCATCCTTATTTTGCAGGATGGTCGGCAGTCATGGCGAATATTAGTGATATTGCCGCAATGGGTGGTCGGGCATTGTCAGTGGTGAACAGCTTTTGGCATACCAGTAGCGAACATGCCCAGTTGTTAATGCAAGGTATGCAGGATGCTTGTCGTGCTTATGGTGTGCTATTGGTCGGTGGGCACACCAATATTGGCGTAGTCTATCAGCCCACTTTATCCGTTGCGATTCAAGGCATAGCGCAAAAACTGCTCTCGGTGTTGCATGTCAAACCACAACAAAAAATTCTGATTGCTTTAAATCTGAAAGGGCAATTCCACCCCAATACCACTTATTGGAAATGCTTTGAACGAGTGTCTGACCGCATTTTACAGTCACAAATTGCCTTGTTGCCGCAATTAGCGGAGGCAAATCTGGCTCATGCCGCCCGTGATATTAGCAATGCCGGCATTTTAGGCAGTTTATTGATGCTGCTCGAAGCGACGGCATCGGGGGCACATATCAACTTAGATGCTATTCCTAAACCCAGGAATGTGGACTGGTTTACATGGCTACAAATCTTCCCCAGTTTTGGTTTTTTACTGACTGCCGATACAAATGAATGTGAAGAGATTATCGAGCTGTTTCATCGTCAGGGCATTGCCTGCGCGGTGATTGGTGAAACCAATGTCAGTGGCGTGGTTGCCGTGCAACAGCAACAGCGGCACAGCATATTTTGGGATTTCAACCGCCAAGTATTTACCGGTTTTTGTTATGCCGATGCGTTAAAAAAGTTACAGGCTCAATCCGTACAGATTAAGCCTAAAAGTCAGCAGGAGTCGATGTTATGCCCAATGTGAATTTTACTGTGAAATGGCCTAATGGAGAGCTGATTCAATATTACTCACCCTCAACAGTGATTTATGAATATCTGTCCATTGGTCAGCGTTACCCAAGTATGCAGTTCTTGCATCAGGTTGAAAATGGTCTGCATGCCGCATCGGAAAGGGTACGGGCACGTTATGGCTTTTTCTGTAGTTCAGCCGTGGACAATCTGGCGATAATCAAACGCCAAGCCAAATTCTTCGGGTTAAATCCAGAAGATCAAATTGAAATTATTGAAATGAAGAATCAATGAGAGGGATATTCCATGTTAAGTATCCAAAATCAAATGTTACAGCCAAATTATGATGTGGTGATTATTGGTGGCGGTCAAGCTGGTTTATGTATCAGTCACTATTTGCAAAAATCAGGTATTGACCATGTAGTATTGGAAAAAGAATCCGAGTTAACCCATAGCTGGCGCCATAAACGTTGGGATAATTTTACCTTAGTGACACCAAACTGGCAGTGTCTATTGCCTGAACATCCTTATCAGGGGAACGACCCTGACGGCTTTATGACAAAGCCTGAAATTGTGGCATATCTTGACGAATTTATTGAAAAAACTAATCCTCCAGTCATTTTAAATATTCAGGTAGAACATGTGAAAAAAGTGGCAGCGCATGAGTTTGTCATTGAAACCAATCACGGTACAACCACAGCCAAACAGCTTGTCGTTGCAGCAGGCGGGTATCACACACCGATTTATCCAAAATTAAGCGATACCTTGCCTAAAAATGTGAAAGTGATGCATTCGGAAGAATATTTAAATGTAGAGCAACTGCCTAAAGGTGCGGTGTTGGTGGTCGGGTCAGGACAATCCGGTGCACAGATTGCCGAAGATTTACATCTGGCAGGCAAAAAAGTCTACTTATCGACAGGCAATGCCCCACGTTGTGCTCGCTTCTATCGCGGCAAAGATGTAGTAAAGTGGCTGTTTGATATGGGGTATTACGAAACGACTGTCAAACATCATCGTTATAGTGAAAAAGTACGTAACAGTACCAACCACTATGTCACAGGGCGTGACGGCGGGCGTGATATTGACCTGCGGAAATTTGCCTTAGAAGGTATGCAACTGTTCGGACATTTTGATGACTTTAAAGAGGGTCAATTCTGGTTTAAGCCAAATTTATCAGAAAACCTGGACCTTGCCGACACCACTTATAATCGCATTAATGCCTCGATTGATGAGTATTTAGAGAAAAACAATATTGCAACCGACGAACCCGCATCGGTGTATCAACCGGTTTGGCAGCCTGAACAGGAAATCACACACATTGATTTAGCAAAAGAAAATATTACTTCCGTGATTTGGTGTATTGGTTTTAAACCAGATTATTCATGGCTTGATTTAGATATTTTTCAAGCCAATGGTTATCCAAAACATGACCGTGGTATTACCATCGATCCAGATGTCACATTTATTGGTTTGCCGTGGTTATATACATGGGGCTCTGGACGTTTTCTGGGGATCGATCAGGATGCCGCCTATGTGGTGCAACATATTAAGCAACAAATAAATCAGCAAAATATACATATGCCACCTACTCTAATTAAAGGTGCTAAATCTAAAATCAAAGATAAAAGAATATCTCAAATGTGAAACTTCTTACTTCACCTGACAAAAGATGTTTCTCTTGGGTGAGTAGAACGGACAGATCACTCTAGCCGTTCTACTCACCCACAACCTTATCAAGAGCCTGTCTCACCCTGAGACTGAAAAAACCGGGCTCAAAGGAAAGACATGATGGTGCGAATACATTAAAGGATAAGGCACAATGACGGATTATTGGCATCTCTCTATTATTTAACGCTGAGAATATCGCTCATTTCAACAATTGATGATATGACATCATTATTATAAGAATAATAGTTTCCAAAAAAATATCATAAGTATTTTATATTTACCTCCTGATATTTATCCGAAAATTAACCGATATAAAAAATCATATCTAATTCATCACTAACGTATTAATATATAATAATAGAAAGCCTTGCAGTAATTATTAGATTCATACTAAATAATACATCTCTTCAATAAATAAAGTACTTTGGCCTTTAGCTAAGGATAAAAACATGAAAGACAACGCTTTATATGACCCTATTGCACATCTTTACGAGAGCTTTTCAGATACTGCTGCCCATATAAAAGTAGAAATCAGAACTATCTTCGATCTGGCAGGAGATATACACGGGAAATCAGTGTTAGATTTAGCCTGTGGATATGGTCTCTTTAGTCGAGAATACAAGAATCGTGGCGCGTCAAAAGTCATTGGAGTCGATATATCAGATAACATGATAGCCATTGCGAAAAGCAAATCACAACAATACGGTGACGATATCGAATTTCACGTAAGAAATGTTTGTAAAATGGAGTCATTTGGCAAATTTGATATAGTCAATGCAGCCTGGTTATTCTGCCATGCAGAATCTATTGAAGACCTTGAAACTATGTTCCGTGTCATTGCCGCTCATCTCAAGCCTTCTGGTAAATTAATTGCATATACCGTTGAACCTGATTGTCAATTAGAAAAAATTAATTATGAGAATTATGGTATAAAAATTCTGAGTAAAGAGCCCGTGAAAGACACAACTTTCGTGAGAGCTGAATTTCTTACCACACCACCCAGCCCTTTCACTATGTATCATTGGAGTCGTGAACAGCATCAAACAGCGATTCAAAAGGCGGGGTTCAAACAATTTAGATGGCAAAAACCCATGCTGTTAGAAAGCGATATTGAGGAATATCCCCTAGGTTTTTGGGATGATTATCAACGAAATTGCCTTGATACAGCCCTTATTTGTCAATTTTAACCAGATAATCCCCTGGATCCACTGTCTTTCCTATACAAATCCCCCGATGAAAATCGAGGGATTTTTTTGAATTTCCCTCGTCCCGCCAGACAACGCTTCCAGACCTCCAACCTGACCATTTAAAAACGTGAATATAAAGAGATTAAAACTTTCATATAAACAGGCTAATTTAATTCAAAAATGAGATTTTCAAACAAATAGTAAATTATGTTTAATATAAATTTATTAAACATTAAAAAAGAATTAAAAATAAATCAGCTATTTCCGAAAAAAGGATAAATAAGTAGATGAATGGCTTTAATACTGGGGTTACTTTCTAAAACACAGAGGCTTTTATTTACCTGTTCGAGTTAATCGTTTTATTTGTCGGAAAGGATTGGGAAAACATAATTTAAAGCATTTTATTTTTTCATTTTCATACTTATAAATTCATTTTCGTCTCGTCAGGTTAAATCAGATTTAGATGTGAGGCTTTGCTCTGTTACTCAGTTTTAAGCATGATAAAAGCCTAAGCCTGTAAAGGGGTTGAGTTATTATATAATCGATGTGGCTTTTTTTTACACAATGATGTTATACTCAAATCGTAAACTTCGTCCATTAAATACCGATGTAACGACTTTTGATTTTAAGAATATTAAAGGAAACTTCACGATGACACATAAAAGATACAGCCCCTCTTGGGAAGGCTATATGGGCGATTTTCTAAGAGGTAATGCTGGGATTAATCATTTGAAACCTCAATACCAGTCCTTTGATGCTATTGGTCTTGAGAAACAGTTAAACGAGAATACAGCGTATATTGCGCTGCTATCCTTAGAGGAAGCGAAAGATGTTTTAGAGGATATTGATTCGCCAAAACCAAAAAGTCCATTTATAAAGAAAGTGTTTTCGATTACCGATCCTATATCACCCTATACAGGTAATATACGTGATGCTTTTGACTTTGCAAATGTAGTAGGAGAATTTAAAAAATTAGGAATTAAAGCCACAGAGTATGTTGGTAAAAATGGGCAAAGATATATTAAAATCTCAGGTCATGCGGGGCTTAGAAAAATCATCAATGCTTCAAGATACAGTGCTTCTAACATGAAGATGATACACCCTATAGATTTCAAGATGCATCGCGACGGCAAGGGAGTGAATCCCCGGGAGCATAGGTAACTATGTGACCGGGGTGAGCGAGTGCAGCCAACAAAGAGGCAACTTGAAAGATGACGGGTATATCTATGGGGATAGGGCAACAGGGAGTAAATAGTAGCATAGTTAAAGGAATTAAATTCAATATACTATTTTCCTCAGCTTATCGAGCGGTTGCATACATCTTTAAGGATGAATACACACTGGCTGATTTCTTAGGAAATATTTCAGTAGATATGGCTAAAGCAGCAGTAGCGGCTTTTGCTTCTTGGGTTATTGGAACTTTTGCAGCAACTGCATTTGCTACTGGTGCTAGCGTAATTGTTGTGGCTGGTATTATGCTTGCTATTGGTATTGCAACGACATCTATACTTGATTCTATAGATAAAAATTTTAAAATTAGTGAAACTATAATTAATTTGATCAAAAAAGAATTAGAAAGAAAACCAAAAACACCAGAAGCTAATTTCAATCAATTTCTTCATAACTGGGGGAATTATGGTAAATAAAAAAAAGCTTTTGCATATTATAGGAGCTTTTTCTTTTATTATTCTAACGTTATTTACTTTTTTTTCTAGCGGAGAAAATTTAATTTCATTAGTTAAAATGGAAGATAAAATAATATTCTCAGGCCCTGTTTTTATGCTATTTTTTGCTTTTCCTTTCCTTTCATACTTTATAGTTTCTGTTATTTTCCTTAATATAAAAAATCGCTGGCCAAAACATCACGATAGTTTTATTAACTGTTTTGGGGTGATTGCCATTGTTTCATTCTTTTTAAGTTTTCCCCTATCTTTTTATGTGGATTATAAATTAAAAAGTGAAAATTATTTAATATGTGAAAAAATATCCTGGAGGTCGCCTAATACCTATGTGAAAAACATTAAGCTATGTGATTAATATTATTGCGTTTAATTTCTTTATAACTGGAGGGGTTATGATAAATAAAAAAAAGATTATGCATATCATCGGCGCTTTTGCTATTTTTATTTTAGCACTATCAGGTTTATTTTTGACTGGGGAAAATCTAATTTCCTTAATTAAAATGGAAGAGAAAATAACATTCTCAGGTCCTGTTTTTATGCTATTTTTTTCCTTTCCTTTCCTTTCCTTTCATACTTTATAGTTTCTGTTATTTTCCTTAATATAAAAAATCGCTGGCCAAAACATCACGATAATTTTATTAACTGTTTTGGGGTGATTGCCATTGTTTCATTCTTTTTAAGTTTTCCCCTATCTTTTTATGTAGATTATAAATTAAAAAGTGAGAATTATTTAGTATGTGAAAGAATATCTTTGGCATCACCTAATACCTATGTAAAAGATATTAAGCTATGTGATTAATATTATTGAGTTTAATTTCTTCATAACTGGGGTAATTATGAAAAACCCCTCGTGTTGAATTTCCGTATGCTATACCATAACGACAGAGCTTTCCGCATGTTTTTAGGCGATGTACACACGGGACATCCAGACCATTTTTGCCCGTGTCGTAAAACACTTGTTTACCGACTACCTTGGGGCAACTGAATGAAGAACCGCAACATCACTGTGCATGGCTCTATTGTGACCATTACCACCCGTCATGATCAGGACTACATCTCATTGACCGATATGGTCAGGAGCTTTGGGGACGAGAGTATCCTCTATAACTGGCTGCGTAACCGCAATACTATCGAGTTTCTGGGAATATGGGAGCAGCTCTACAACCCAGCCAATTTTAAACCTGTCGAATTCGAGAGGTTTAAAAGCCAAGCGGGTTTGAACAGCTTTTCACTATCGCCCAAAAAATGGATCGATGCTACCGGTGCCATTGGCCTGTACGCCAAATCAGGCCGGGGTGGCGGCACTTATGCCCACCGCGATATCGCTTTCGAGTTTGGTTCCTGGCTGAGTGCGGAATTCAAGCTGTACCTGATCCGTGAGTTCCAGCGGCTCAAGGAAGAAGAAGCCCGGGTTAACTCATTAGAATGGAATTTCCAACGCACCCTAGCCAAGGTAAATTACCGCATTCACACGGATGCCATCAAAGAAAGACTGATCCCTCCGCAACTGACCAAAACGCAAACTGCCATTATTTATGCCAGCGAAGCTGATTTGCTCAACGTAGCTTTATTCGGTCAGACAGCGGCTCAATGGCGACAAAACAACGGCAGTCAACCCGGTGGTAACATGCGTGACCATGCAACACTTGAGCAACTGGTTGTGTTGTCCAATCTGGAGAGCATCAATGCAGTTCTCATTCATCAGGAACTACCCGCACCGGAACGTCTGGGTCAGTTGAATACGATCGCCATTACTCAGATGCGCTCTCTAGTTGGTCTGTCAGATGTCAAACAGTTGGGAAAGGGTTCACAACAATTACCTGATCCCTCATCGACACAGTAACGAGATTGAAACCTGAAAGAAAACGGGCAACTGCCCGTTGAGTCTGAAAATAGGTGTGAACACAATTCTGATCCATATTCACTAAGTGGCAGTTGGTGACACGACTGTTGGACCTACTCCAATAATCTGTACTCTTGTTATTTTTATTTTATCGTTATGTACTTTCTTTTTGGCAGGAGAAAATTTAATCTCTTTAATTAAAATGGAAGATAAAATAATATACTCAGGCCCTGTTTTTATAATATTCTTTTCTTTTCCTCTGCTTTCGTATTTTATGATTTTTATTATTTTCTTTAATATAACTGGCCGCTGTAAAAAATATCACGATAGTTTTATTAACTGTTTTAGGTTTATTAGCTATTATTTCATTTTTTTAAGTTTCTCCTTATCTTTCTATATAGATTACAAAGTAAAAATTATCTGGTATGTGAAAGAATATCCTGGATGTCACCGAATACCTATGTAAACGATATTAAGCTATGTGATTAATATTATTGTATTTAATTTCTTCATAACTGGGGAAACTTTGACATATATTTTTCGCAATAAACTAACTCCCTCGCAGGGAGAAGTATCGAACATAATAAATAAGATTCCAAAATAGTGCTACATCTTATACCACTCATAATTCTATATATAACAATGGATTGAAGAAGGCTATGTGTAGCATAATTACGAAACGTTATTTATAATGAGCCAAATTTTTATAATATTTGGCTCAGATTATTGAGGTTTTTAGGTAAAATTCTATAACCCTCTACCTTCATATAAAGCGATATATTTTCCACAATAATCTAAATATTTATAACCTTTAAGATACCATCTAACTCCAGCCCAATCATATATATTAGGGAAATTGCCATTATCTTTAGCAATATATTGAGTATATAGGCCATTGTTATGGGATATACCCGAACTATAACAATTGTCCCAAGGAATATATACGCTTGCCGATGCAACCCCAATTCCTCCAGTTAATGTAATACCTGTCGCTAATACCCCAATAGCTAATAATTTCTTAAACATAAAATTTTCTCCTTTAATAGTTTTATAACTTGTATACTTTATAAATTTCACCTTAAGTGTATCGCTTTTATAAAGCTTGTCAAAATTATGAAGTTATAAAAATATTTATTTTAATCTTGGTAATATTGGATAGAAAATTATTTGATAAGAAATATAAAATCATATGTAATAATACATATTAAATCATCATTAACCTATATTACAATTTTAAAAGCTGTTTATATTTTTCATTTTAAATTGGAAGTTTAATTTCTTATTAAAAAAATAACACCTCGCACAATGTAAAGGGTCTTCTGTCGATTAAATAGTTTTCAAAAGGTGCAATTAAATAACCTGAATTTGGAGGATTAGACTAATAAGTACACTTTACCTTAAAACCTTTAGTGATTATATTAACGGAATGTGTATTAGAAAAACCCCCTTCACAGTAAACCACTTAATGTGAAGGGGCTTTTGTCAAACTGGCATCTCTACTTTTTATTTGCTTTATCTCAAACTCCGTGAAATCTCCAAAAGTTCGCTTTGCTCTCAATTAGCATTCGGGAAGAAGAATTCCGCCGATTTGTTAAACTCAGATAATCCGATGTTTCTCTAATTGAACCTGCCGCGCAGCCTCACGAGCTATACGTCTCTTACGAGCATCACAAGGTTCCGGGCAATCACATACTTTCTCCACACCAATACTGCTTAAACCGCCACAGCTCCCTTGTATGCTCTTACGTTTAATCATATAGCCCAACGACATTCCCGCAAAAGCCAGCAGGAAAAAGACGAAGGCTGCAACAAATACTTTCAGCACTTCTTTCCCTCCTCATTGATTTTTCTGTAGGTATGGCTCAAAGGCTTTACTGTAACGCTCTTCAAAACCTTTCTTCGTTTTTATAATCATAAAAACCGGGATATTCAAATTTTCCGCAACTTCCATTCCTTTTTCCGGCCCTAAAACATTCAATCCAGTAGAAAGCCCATCAGCACTCATACAAGCTGGAGCAATCACCGTAATAGAAACTAAGTTATGAGAAATAGGGTTCCCCGTTTTTGGATCAATGGTATGTGAATAGCGCACGCCATTTTGTTCAAAGTAATTACGGTAATCACCAGAAGTCGCTATCGACATATTCCCAGGCATTATCACTTCCTGAGCATTTTGTGCCATGCCAGTGTCAGATGGCTTTTCAATCGCAATTCGCCACAGCAGATCTTTACCATTATGGCCTGATGTGCGGACTTCACCGCCAATATCAACCATATAGTCTTTGATATTCTGCGATTCCAGATATTCAGCAACAACATCCACGCCATAACCTTTAGCGATAGATGATAAATCGATATACAGCTCTGGAACGGTTTTAATCAGGTTATTACCTTCTACTACCAGTTTATCAATCCCAGTCCATTCTCGGCGTTTTTCCAGTTCACTTGCAGAAGGCGCTTTCGTCACGCGTCCCTCAGGACCAAACCCCCATAAATTAACCAATGGGCCAACCGTCACATCCAACGCGCCATCGGTCAATTTATTAATGTAGATCGCTTCTTTAACCACTTTAGCTGTCGCGGCTGATACCGGGAATGGCTGATTAATTTCACGACTTCGATTAAAACGACTTAATTCAGAATCAGGGCGATATGTCGACATCTGACCGTTAACCTCCTCCAGCAAGCGATCAATCTCTTTTTGCAGAGCTTCTGGCGAAGGCGCCGACGAACCCGTGACAAATTTAATGGAATAGTAAGTCCCCATTGTTTGCCCATGAATATTTTTCTGCTCCAGACCATCGCATGCCGCCAGCAGCAATACTGCAAATATTAACGCTATCCAGCTACTTATCTTTTTACGCACAGTTAATTACTCTTTCCGAATTGTTAGCGCCCACAAATTTGTGGGCGCTGGGGTGCCGGTCATTAAAATCAAACTATTTATGGACGATCAGCCGCCAAAATCATCTAACATGATGTTTTCATCCTCAACACCGAGATCTTTCAACATTTTGATCACCGCGGCATTCATAACCGGAGGCCCACACATGTAAAACTCACAATCTTCAGGAGCCGGATGATCCCTCAAATAATTCTCATACAGAACATTATGGATAAAACCGGTGTAACCATCCCAGTTGTCTTCAGGCAGTGCATCTGATAGGGCTACGTTCCAGGTAAAGTTTTCATTTTCAGCCGCTAGCTGATCGAAATCCTCTGTATAGAACATTTCACGTTTAGAACGAGCACCATACCAGAAGCTAATCTTACGTTTGGAATTCAATCGATTAAGCTGATCAAAGATATGAGAACGCATTGGTGCCATACCTGCACCACCACCGATGAAGATCATTTCCGCATCAGTATCTTTTGCGAAAAATTCACCGAACGGACCCGAAATAGTCACTTTATCACCGGATTTCAGTGACCAAATATAAGAAGACATAATTCCCGGAGGCGCTTCCGAATTTTTTGGTGGCGGCGTCGCAATACGAACGTTAAGCATGATAATTCCGTGTTCTTCTGGGTAGTTTGCCATTGAGTAAGCACGAACTGTTGGCTCTTTCACCTCAGAGACAAAACGGAACAAATTAAATTTATCCCAGTCCTCACGGTATTCTTTCGGCACATCATAATCCTCGTAACGAGCAATATGTGGCTGAGCTTCAATCTGAATATAGCCACCTGCGCGGAAAGGTACAACTTCCCCATCAGGGATCTTCAATTTTAGCTCTTTAATGAAAGTTGCTTTGTTATCGTTGGAGATAACTTCACATTCCCATTTCTTAACACCGAATATCTCTTCCGGTAACTTAATTTTCAGGTTCTGTTTTACATTGACCTGACAAGCCAGACGACACCCCTCTTTTGCTTCTCGCTTACTAATGTGAGAAAGCTCTGTTGGCAGAATGTCACCACCACCATCTTTAATCTTTACCCGGCACTGACCACAAGAGCCACCACCACCACAAGCAGAAGAGACAAAAATCCCCTGGCTTGACAACATATTTAACAATTTATCACCGGCAGGAGCGGTAAAGCTCTTTTCCGGATCACCATTAATTTCAACCCTAATATTCCCAGTGTTAACTAACTTTGATTTTGCGAATAAAATCAGCGCCGTCAGTACTAACACAATTAGGGTAAACATCACTACGCCTAAAATTATTATATCCATGAATGCTTCTCGCCTTTATAACTGCACACCAGAGAAGGACATAAAACCCAATGCCATCAAACCCGTAGTGACAAAGGTGATCCCCAATCCTTTCAGACCCGCCGGAACATCAGCATATTTCATTTTTTCACGAATAGAAGCCAGCAGAACAATTGCCAACATCCAACCTATACCTGAGCCAAAACCATACACGATGGATTCAGAAAAGTTATAGTCACGCTGCGCCATGAAAGAGACACCACCAAAAATCGCACAGTTAACGGTAATTAGTGGTAAAAAAATGCCGAGCGCGTTATAGAGTGAAGGGAAATAACGATCAAGGATCATTTCAAGAATCTGCACTAATGCAGCAATCACGCCAATAAATGTAATAAAGTTCAGGAAGCTGAGATCAACCCCTTCAACCAATGCACCGTCACGCAATACCAAGTTATACACCAGGTTATTAGCAGGAACAGAGATTCCTAAAACCACCGTGACAGCAATACCCAGACCAAACGCTGTTGTGACATTTTTCGATACGGCCAAAAAGGTGCACATACCGAGGAAGAAAGCCAACGCCATATTCTCAATAAAGACAGCGCGGACAAACAGGCTTATAAAATGTTCCATGTTGTCAGTTACTCCTTCTCAACCTGCGCCGGTTTCAACGTCCTCAGACCCCAAATCAGCATACCAATAATGAAAAACGCGCTAGGGGCTAACAGGAACAAACCATTAGGTTGATACCAACCACCATTCTGTACCGATTCCATCACGGTAATCCCAAACAGTTTGCCGGAACCAAACAACTCACGCAGGAAACCAACCAGTACCAGAATAACACCGTAACCTAAACCATTACCGATACCATCCATAAAGCTTTCAATGGGTGGAGACTTCATCGCATAGGCTTCCGCACGTCCCATCACGATACAGTTAGTAATGATAAGACCAACAAATACAGACAATTGCTTGGAAATTTCATAAGCATAAGCCTGTAAAATCTGATCTACCACGATAACCAATGATGCAATAATAGCCATCTGGACAATAATTCGCACACTGCCAGGGATGTAATGACGAATCAACGAGATAAAAAAGCTGGAAAAGGCAGTCACCAATGTTACCGCTATTGTCATTACCAACGCCGTTTCCAACTTGGTTGTTACCGCCAGTGCTGAGCAAATCCCCAGAACCTGCAATGCAATCGGGTTATTATCCAAAAGTGGCCCAAGAAGGACTCGTTTTATTTCTTTACTATCAGCCATCTTTCAACGCTCCTTCGCGTACTTTTTTCAGGAACGGACCAAAACCGTTATCCCCTAACCAGAAATTAAACATGTTCTGGACACCGGCAGAGGTGAGAGTCGCACCAGACAAGCCATCAACACCATAAGGGTCATCGGCAGCAGCCCCGCCACGAACAATTTTGATCGCCGGATTGCCTTCATCGTTATACAGTTTTTTACCTATCCACTTTTTACGCCATTGTGGGTTATCCACTTCACCCCCTAACCCCGGCGTTTCGCCATGTGAATAATAAGTGATGCCACGAGCCGTTTTGCCATCCACATCAACGGAGATAAAAGCATACATGACAGACCACAGGCCAGAACCATAAACAGGCAGAACGATTTCGCGAGTTTTACCCTGTTCATTCTTCACCAGATAGACCTCGGCCATATTGGCGCGACGGCGAATTTTCGCCAGATCCTTTTCAGGTGGTAATGCAATACTGGTATCATCACTGCGCAACGCATCGTTCAGGTTAAACTTGCCCTGACTGCTTTCAAGCGTTGCCGTCTCCAGATTCAATAACTCAGTTTTAATGCGGCTTTTGAACGCTTCTTTAACCTCATCGGCACTCATCTGTGGGTTGAGTAACCCCGCAACATCGAGGATATTACGCTGTTTATCCAGCAATTTTTGTTCCTGTTGCTGAGATTTCAGCCCTACCGCAGAACCTGCTACCACAATTGAGCAAACGAGACATAGCACAAAAACAACGATAAATGTTCTGCCGATGCTGTCATTATTTTTTGGTTTATCATTAGCCACGGGCTTTTCTCCGCTTAATATTGGCCTGCACTACCAGATAATCAAACAATGGCGCAAACAGGTTTGCGAACAGAATCGCCAGCATCATACCTTCCGGGTATGCCGGGTTAACAACCCTGATCAGAACGCACATTACACCAATCAGAACGCCGTACCACCATTTACCTTTGTCGGTAAATGAAGCAGACACTGGATCGGTCGCCATAAAAATCATACCAAAAGCAAAACCACCCAGAACCATATGCCAATACCACGGCATAGCAAACAACAGGTTAGTCTCTGAACCGATAGCATTAAATAGGTAGGAAGTTGCAACCATACCCAACATCACCCCGGCGACAATGCGCCATGAAGCAATGCGGGTAAACAGGATAACTGCACCACCGATGAAAATCATCAGCGTAGATACTTCACCGATAGAGCCAGGAATATTACCAATGAAAGCATCCATCCAAGTAACAGGCTGACCGGTAACGGTATTCACTAATCCCTGACTACCACCAGCCGCCCATTGAGATAACGGGGTCGCACCAGAGAAACCATCAGCCGCAGTCCATACCAAATCACCTGAAATCTGTGCAGGGTAAGCAAAGAATAGAAAAGCACGGCCAGCCAGTGCCGGGTTCAGGAAGTTACGACCTGTACCACCGAATACTTCTTTCGCAATGACAACACCGAATGTAATACCCAGCGCCGCCTGCCACAGAGGAATCGTTGGTGGAACAATCAACGCAAATAAAATAGAAGTAACGAAAAATCCTTCGTTAATTTCATGCTTACGGATAAGGGCAAACAGCACTTCCCAGAAGCCACCAACCACAAATACAACGATGTAAACAGGCAAAAAGTAAGTTGCACCAAGCAACATTTTACTGCCCCAACTCGCATCCAGTGTCAGTGATGCCCCCAAAAACTGAGCAACACCATAGTGCCAGTCAGATGCCAGATGTTGTTGTAATTCCGCACCACTGTATAAATGATACAACGCAGGGATCGCCTGCTGACCAACGTTATACATTCCCCAGAACATTGCCGGGAATACGGCCAGCCATACCATGATCATCATACGCTTTAGATCGATAGCATCACGGACATGAGCACCGCCAGAAGTTACGGTACCTGGTGTATAGAAAATCGTCGTTACCGCTTCATACAACGGATAATATTTTTCTAATTTGCCCCCGGGCTCAAAGTGGTGCTCAATTTTTTCAAAATAGTTTTTCAGGCCCATGAAATCATCCTTCCTGCTCAATCTTAGTCAGCACTTCACGCAGTACCGGACCATATTCATATTTGCCAGGACAGACATAGGTACAAAGTGCCAAGTCTTCCTCATCTAACTCCAGACAACCCAGTGCCTGAGCACTATCGGTATCACCCGCCAGCAGATCCCGCAGCAAATGAGTTGCCATAATATCCAAAGGCATAACACGCTCATAGTTACCGATTGGGACCATAGAACGTTCACCACCATTCATTGTCGTTGAAAAAGCAAAGCGCTTATTTTTCAGGAAATGACCAATGGTGGTGCGGGTAATGGAAAATTTATCGATACCCGGCATGATCCAACCAAATAGCTCTTTTTCGCGACCTTCACGCAAAACGGAAACCAAAGTATGGAAACGACCAAGATAGTGATGAACCTCATCTGACTGAGTACCGCACAATACGGAACCTGAAATAATACGGTTTTCACCCTGTTTAAGCTGACCCTGAGTTAACTCAAGCAGATCGGCCCCTAAGCAAGTACGTATAAGACGAGGTTTCTCAACCTGTGGACCGGCCAATGCAACGACACGATCAGTATAAAGTGTGCCGGTAGTGAATAATTTACCGATAGCAATCACATCCTGATATCCCAGGTGCCATACCGTTTTAGTCGCACTGACGGGTTCAATAAAGTGAATGTGAGTTCCCGCTAATCCCGCAGGGTGCGGACCAGAGAACTGATTATACGTGATTTGTGCATTATTACCGACATTCGGCAAACTTCCTGCACTATGGCAAACATGGACTTTACCTTCGGTCAGTTTAGTCAGTACATTCAGACCATCAACAAAAGCCTCTTTATCGGTAGCAATAATCACCTGTGAATTTGCAGCCAGAGGCTGAGTATCCATCGCGGTTACAAAAATTGCTTTTGGCGAAGAGCCGGGAGCAGGGCTTCGGCTGTAAGGGCGGGTACGTAGCGCGGTCCATAACCCGGAATCAATCAGATTCTTTTCCACTTGTTCTCGGGATAATTGAGAAAATTGGGCACGATCATAACGGTCAAACTTAACCTGTTCGTCTCCCGTTATCTCAATCACAATTGACTGCAAAACACGTTGTTCACCACGATTAATCGCCACAACCTGCCCACAGGCTGGGCTGGTGAAAACCACACCTGGATTCTTTTTATCTTCAAAAAGAATCTGGCCCTTCTTAACATGCTCACCTTCCTTCACCAACATAGAAGGACGCATTCCAACATACTCTTCACCCAATAGTGCTACATGGCGAATCGTCGGACCATCTTCTATTACTTGAGCAGGCGCTCCTGCAATCGGGAGGTCGAGTCCTTTTTTAATTTTAATCATAAGATTTGCACAAGTTTATCAATTAAATCATATGCTACAGATTACCTGGTGGTAATATAGCCACTCTATAAAAAATCCCTTAAGTCACGAATCGTGCCCAGGTTATAATTCTCCGATAATTGTTACGATTTTCTGTTAATCTCCGGGCGGCAATTTTAACATCTCCCTTCTTAGACTGTCTGACTAATCAAGTGATTTAGTTCAAGCAAACAGGAATAATTTTGGCTTTGAACGATTAACCGATCGCAAAAAACGAATGATTATATCACCTTTACCGACAACTGATTGTATTTTAACCTAACAATCACTTTGTCGTGATAAAGTTACCGTCATCATTTTCTATTCACAAAGTCGATGACTCATGGCAATCTTAAGCTAAATTTTTAGTTAGTCCGCGACATCGCTATTACGGTAGTCACATGAAAAAAACTGCGGCTTTTCCTGCAATAATATTGTTGTTATTTAGTTCATTCACTCCGGTCTATGCTCAGGATACTTTAGTGCAATTGAAGCAAAATTTCCCTGTGCAGCCTGGCGCTCCTGTCTTTATCCAAATATTTAAAGAAGAGCGGATATTGGAGCTTTATACTAAAAATAGTCATGGAAGCTACCAACTGTCTAAAAGCTACCCCATCTGTAATTACTCTGGCGGCCTTGGTCCCAAAACCACAGAAGGTGATCTGAAAAGCCCGGAAGGCTTCTATCGTGTAAAAACCCATCAACTCAATCCAAATAGTCGGTATTACCGATCTATTAATCTCGGCTTTCCAAATGAATACGATAAATTCAGAGGCTATTCCGGAAACTATTTAATGATCCACGGAGAGTGTAAATCTGTCGGTTGTTATGCTATGACTAATGGTTATATGGATGAGATCTACCATTATATAGAAAGTGCATTATTGCGTGGGCAATATGAAATTAATATCAGTATTTATCCATTCAAAATGACACCACAGAATATGTTACGCCACCGTTCATCCTCCCATTATATGTTTTGGTTACAATTACAGCCGGCTTATGAATATTTTGCAAAAAATCACCAGCCAGCAACGGTCAGCATCATTAACGGCCAATATGTGGTTAATGCTACACCTGAAAAATCGCCACTTTTGCAGCATCAATCACAATATGCGTTCACCAAGATGAAATAGTGCATAGCAACCCGGCTCAATACGATTCCAAGCTTCATTACCCGTTAAAGGTTGAGTAACAATGACGGAAACAACATCATCCGGCTGTGTATGTTGCTGAAAATCAATTTCAATATCCTGATCCAGAAGTTTTGCTTTTCCAAACGGCGCCCGACGGGTAATCCAATAAAGGTTGGTTGAACAATATGCCATCACAAAACGCCCGTCTGACAACAACATATTAAATACACCTTTTTTGCTGATTTCGTCTGCTAGTGAAGCGATAAAACGAAAAACCTTAGGCCAATTGGAGGGGGTTCTTGGATATTTTTGTGAAAGTTGATGCAAAATCCAGCAAAAAGCATATTCGCTATCAGTCTGCCCAACGGGACGATACTGACCCGTTTCAAGCTGCCGATAGCCCCGAAGCTGCCCATTATGGGCATAAGTCCAGTTGCGCCCCCACATCTCACGGATGAAAGGATGAGTATTTTCCAACGTAACATTACCGCGATTAGCCTGCCGGATATGAGAAACCACCACTCTAGATTTAATCGGATACTCTTGTACAAAGCGGGCAACGGGTGAATTGTAACTTGGTTGATGATCTTTAAATGTGCGGCAGCCCCTCCCCTCATAAAAAGTGATCCCCCAACCATCTTTATGGGGCCCAGTATGACCACCTCGTTGAATCAAGCCACCTAAACTAAAGCAGATATCTGTTGGCACATTTGCACTCATGCCAAGTAATTCACACATTGCCCACCTCTGTAGCCTGTATACCCGTCATCTTTCAAGTTGCCTCTTTGTTGGCTGCACTCACTCACCCCGGTCACATCGTTCTCTATGCTCCCGGGGATTCGCTCCCTTGCCGCCGCGATGCATCTTGAAATCCATAGGGTATAAAATCAAGCTTTAACCATCTCTATTTCGATAAGTTGAATCAGGATATGAATAACTTTGATATGAATTTCCTGAATACGATCTGCATAACCAAAATGCGGAACACGAATTTCCACATCAGCAATTCCTGCCATTTTACCGCCATCCTTGCCTGTCAGCGTAATGACTTTCATGCCTTTTAAGCGGGCAGCTTCAACTGCTTTGATAATATTACCGGAATTACCGGAAGTAGAGATACCCAGTAATACATCGCCCTCTTTCCCAACCGCTTCTATATAACGAGAAAAAACAAATTCATACCCGAAATCATTACTGACGCAGGAAAGATGGCTGACATCAGAAATCGCAATCGCTGGATAGCCAGGGCGATTCTCACGGTAACGACCTGTCAATTCTTCGGCAAAATGCATTGCATCACAATGCGAACCCCCATTACCGCAGGACAGTACCTTGCCACCCGCTTTAAATGAATCAGCCAGCAAGACTGCTGCTTTTTGAATTGCTTCAATATTTGCATCGTCACTTAAAAACTTTGCCAACGTATCCGCGGCTTCGTTCAATTCACTACGGATCAGGTCTTGATACATAGGCTCCTCACTTCGGTCAGGTAATCTTTAATGTTGTGCCGGATGGCAGTTTACCGGATCAAGAGAATTGAAAGAAGACAACATCACGTTTCTGGAGAATTAATCCGTTCCCGATCACCATGAGTTTGTGAGCTACATTGTAATTAAGATGTAAAGATATTGCTAAAAGCAATTTCCTGGTCTAAAAAGAGAAGAACACCACAACAGGTCCGACCTCTGATGACTTACCTGACCCTGAGATTAACCAGGAGCTTTTATTATGACCACATTGAGTATTGTTCTATTCTTAGTATTGATTGGGATACTTTGCTATCACAAAGTCAATCTCAGTCTCAGCAGCCTACTGCTCCTTGTCTATACCGTCTTGATGGGCGCTATTGATGCATGGAGCTACTGGATGTTGTTACCAATGGCCATTATTCTGTTCCCGCTGAATTTTGCGCCAATGCGCCACTCCTTACTGACTGTTCCGGCCTTAAAAGCCTTCCGTAAGGTAATGCCAAGTCTATCTCGCACGGAAAAAGAAGCTCTTGACGCAGGTACTACCTGGTGGGAAGGCGAACTGTTCCGCGGTAAACCCGACTGGAAAAAATTGCATGACTATCCAAAGCCTCAGTTAACCGCTGAAGAACAAGCATTTCTGGATGGCCCGGTAGAAGAAGCTTGCCGTATGACCAATGATTTCCAGATAAGCCATGAACTTGCTGATTTGCCGCCTGAATTATGGCGTTACCTGAAAGAACACCGCTTCTTTGCCATGATCATTAAAAAAGAGTATGGCGGTCTGGAATTCTCAGCCTATGCACAGGCACGAGTCCTGCAAAAATTGGCGGGGGCATCCGGTATTTTGGCAATCACCGTAGGTGTACCTAACTCTCTCGGCCCAGGTGAATTGTTACAGCATTATGGCACCGAAGAGCAGAAAAACCTCTATCTACCTGGGCTTGCCCGTGGTGAAGAGATCCCATGTTTCGCACTGACCAGCCCGGAAGCTGGCTCTGATGCCGGATCAATCCCAGATACAGGCGTAGTCTGTATGGGAGAATGGCAAGGTGAACAAATTCTCGGTATGCGCCTGACCTGGAACAAACGTTATATCACACTTGCACCTATCGCCACCGTACTCGGTCTGGCTTTCAAACTCTCTGACCCTGACCATTTATTGGGCGATACAGAAGAATTGGGCATTACCTGTGCATTGATCCCGACCAATGTACCGGGGGTAGAAATTGGCCATCGCCACTTCCCACTGAATATTCCATTCCAGAATGGCCCAACTCGCGGTAAAGATATCTTTGTTCCAATCGACTATATTATTGGCGGGCCAAAAATGGCCGGACAAGGCTGGCGGATGCTGGTTGAGTGTCTGTCTGTCGGCCGCGGTATCACTCTGCCATCAAATGCAACCGGCGGTTTGAAAAGTGTTGCTATGGCGATTGGCGCATACTCTTACATCCGTCGCCAATTCAAAATGCCAATTGGTAAAATGGAAGGGATTGAAGAACCACTGGCACGCATTGCCGGTAACACCTATTTGATGGACGCCGCTTCAACACTTGCAACAACCGGTATCATGCTAGGTGAAAAACCCTCTGTGTTATCCGCTATCGTCAAATATCACTGTACTCACCGAGGCCAACGCTCAATTATTGACGCAATGGATATTGCCGGTGGTAAAGGTATTTGCCTTGGTCCATCCAACTTCCTTGCTCGCGCTTATCAAGGTGCACCTATCGCCATTACCGTTGAAGGTGCCAATATTCTGACCCGTAACATGATTATCTACGGTCAGGGAGCTATCCGCTGCCATCCTTATGTCCTTGACGAAATGGCCGCGGCTGAAAATAACCGTATTAAAGATTTTGATAAGGCACTGTTTAGCCACCTTGGTCACGTTGCTAGTAACACGTTACGCAGCTTCTGGCTTGGCTTAACTAATGGCCGCACCAGCAGCACACCGGTCAATGATGCAACACGCCGTTACTATCAGCAATTAAACCGCCTGAGCACCAACCTTGCGCTATTATCAGATGTGGCAATGGGAGTATTAGGTGGCAGCTTGAAACGTCGCGAACGTGTCTCCGCCCGTCTTGGCGATGTTCTGAGTCAAACCTATCTGGCTTCCGCGACGTTGAAACGCTATGAAGATGAAGGTCGTCAAAAAGAAGATTTGCCGCTAGTTCAGTGGGCCGTTCAAGATAGTTTGTACCAGGCAGAACAGGCGATAGATAACTTACTGAGTAACTTCCCGAATCGTCTGGTTGCCGGTCTGATGCGTGTTATTGTCTTCCCTCTGGGGCGTGTACATTCAGCACCATCTGACCATCTGGATCACAAACTGGCCCAGCTTTTACAACAACCTTCAGCTACCCGTGATCGCATTGGCCGAGGTCAATATCTGACACCAAGCGAGCATAACCCTCACGGATTACTGGAAGAAGCTTTACACGATATTATTGCCGCAGAACCAATCCATGCCCGTTTAAGTCGCGAAGCAGGTAAACGTCTTGGCTTTACTCGCTTGGATAAACTGGCAGAACGCGCACTCGCAGAACGTAAGATCACGCCAGACGAGGCCGCAATTCTAAAACGTGCCGAAGCAAGCCGTCTACGTTCTATTAATGTCGATGAGTTTGAACCAGAAGCACTGGCTGTCGCTGCCCCGGTCGAAAAACCGAGAACAAAAGCCGCCTGAAACTGACGACTAAAGAGAGTTAAACACTACATTAATCACGGGGCGATATCTTAACAAATATCGCCCCGTATTTTATAACGTAGAGGCACAGGATACGTCTTCCAACGCTAACAACTCTTCAATCGTTTGACGGCGACGAATTAATTGAGGCTTACCATTAACAAACAACACTTCAGAGATAAGCGGACGGCTATTGTAATTGGAGGACATTGACGCACCATAGGCACCAGTATCATGAAAAACTAAATAGTCACCAACCTGAACAGATGGCAACGCTCTTGGCGCAATGCCTCCGCCCTCAACCTGCGTAAAGATATCGCCGGATTCACATAACGGCCCCGCAACTAACGTTTCCCGCAATGGAAGTTGTTCAATCTTACGTCCATCAGCGAGCAAAACTGAGATATCGTGATAACTGCCATACATTACTGGACGCATTAAGTCATTGAACCCCGCATCCACTAGAACATAATGACGGTTCCCCATCTGCTTAACCGCCCGGACTTCTGTCATTAGAACGCCAGATTCCGCAACTAAAAAACGCCCCGGTTCAATTTCCAGCTCAATTTTATGACCCAAATGCTGTTCAATTCTTTTACGAGCATCATCCCACAACCCAAAATAATGAGCGATATTGATTCGTTCATCTCCCTGATGATAAGGCGTCGATAAGCCTCCACCGGCTGAAATTGCCTGAATATCTTCACCACAAAGAATAACCTGTTCAACCATCGCATTGCATACACTGGCAAGGTGATGATAATCAACACCAGAGCCAATATGCATATGTAAACCCAGCAATTTCAATCCATAGTGGCGGATTTTCTCGATTGCTTGTGGAAGATCCTGATACCAAATACCATGTTTACTGTTTTCACCCCCCGTATTCGTCTTCTGGCTATGACCATGACCAAACCCAGGATTAATCCGCAACCATACCGGATGTCCTTTTTTATATTGACCAATCTGTTCCAACATATCGATAGAACCCGCATTAACTGGAATATCCAATTCGGTTACTCTTTGCAGCGTCGGCACATCGATTAAATCAGCAGTGAAAACGATGTCTGCTATTTCTTGTCCTGAACAAAACCCAGCCCGTAAAGCACGCTCGATTTCCCCTAGTGAAACGGCATCAACTTTCACACCATACTCACGCATCAGGCGCAAAATATGAGTATTAGAACAAGCCTTCTGAGCAAACCTGACCACATCAAACTGACATAACAACTTAATTTTTTGGGTAATTGTTTCACTATCGTAAACCCATAATGGAGTACCATACGTTTCTGGCAGACGACCCAAATTCTCCGGTATCAGATTAGGACAACTATTGCGGGTAAAATTGCGGATAAAAGTACTCATTAGGGTTTCTCTCACAAAGTCAACAGATAACCCATTATTGGCAGTAAAAAACAGGAATAAAAATATCCATTTCGTTATAGTCTATTCATCTGTGATATAGAATTATCCTTTGAAGGAACAATCAATTTATGTCTTCTTGTTCATGGCGCCATATTGAAATCTTTCATGCGGTAATGACGACAAAAAACCTAACAGAAGCGGCTATTTTATTACAAACATCACAACCAACAGTCAGTCGCGAATTAGCACGATTCGAGCATTTAATAAAATTCAAACTATTTGATCGAGTAAAAGGCCGCCTGCATCCGACAGCACAAGGATTGCGCCTTTTTGAAGAAGTACAGCGCTCTTATTATGGACTTGAAAGAATAATGAATGCGGCTGACAACATACGTAAATTTCAACATGCTCAACTTTCCATTGCCTGCCTGCCGGTATTTTCTCAATCACTGTTACCGAAAGTTTGCCATCACTTCACCCGTCAATATCCTGATACTAATTTAACCATCATTCCACAGGAATCACCGCTACTGGAAGAGTGGCTCTCAGCTCAACGCCATGATCTGGGTTTGACAGAACATTTGCAGACACCACCAGGTACACAGAGAGAAACAATGATCACACTGAATGAAATTTGCGTATTGCCCGCCACTCATCCTCTCAGTCATAAATCGCTATTAACTCCAGAAGATTTCAGCGAACAAAATTTCATCAGTCTTTCAATAACGGATAGCTACCGTCAGCTCATTGATGGCATATTCGCAGAACACCATATTCGCCGCCGCATGATTATGGAAACTCACAGTGCTGCATCAGTATGTGCAATGGTGCGCGAAGGCATTGGTGTTTCTATTGTCAACCCACTGACCGTACTCGATTATTTAGACAGTCACGGCAAATCTGAAATATGCGCTCGCCCATTTAGTATTAACATTCCTTTTACTGTCAGCCTGATAAAACCCATTCACCGCCCTTCTTCTGCCCCAGTCGATACTTTTATTGAACACCTAAAAACACAAGTTGCTCTATTTCCTCAGAAACTAAAATCAGCTTTTCAGCATTAGTGCTTGCCAGTACGGAGAGGAAGCAAACCATTGAACCAGAAAATCCAGTAATGCCCTCAGCGTTGCTGGCATATTTTGACGGCTGGCATAAATACCATAAATTCCCATAGCCTGAGGTCGATATTCTGGCAACAACTGAATCAATTTTCCTGACGCCAAATGCGAAGCAACAGAATAATAAGGTTGCATGGCAATTCCCGCGCCTTGCAATGTTGCTTCCATTAACACCATCGATTCATTGGCACTCAAAGTACCGCTAACAGGAACAGAATACTTTTCCCCTAGATGTTCAAATAACCAAAGACTTTTACCGAAAAAATTATAAGTCATACAGTTATGCAGAGCTAAATCAGCCGGTTTTTGCGGGAGCATTTTTCCCGCCAGATAACAAGGAGCAGCGCAAACCACAGAATGACATGTCGATAACGGTCTGGCGATCAAATTCGGTTCCAAATTATTCGTGATGCGTAACGCTAAATCTATCCGCTCCTCGACCAAATTTATTGCCTTATTGCTCATCTGCATATCAATAGCTATCTGAGGATAAATCTGCATAAACTCAGGAATCGCCACAGACAACGCGCTTACTGCCAGAGATTGAGAACTGCTTATCCGCAAAAGACCACTCAGCTCCTGCGCTTCTACTGGTTGATGAACAGGTATCTCTTCCGACAATTGCAATAACTTACGGCTACGCTGATAGGCGATCTCTCCTGCTGATGTCAGGCTGATCTTTCTCGTTGTACGATGTAACAGACGTACTCCCGCCCATTTTTCCATTTCAGCCAAATAACGGGATACCATTGCCCGCGACATATCTAACCGTTCCGATGCAGCAATCATGCTACCTTGTTCTACAATTATAGTGAACACTTGCGCAGCAGTGATTCTATCCATCAATTAGCTCGATTTATGCAACAAATAATTACCAATTATGCGGTTTTTTCATCGAAAAACGCAACTTATTATGAACCTCGTTCACACAACATCAGGAATTCAATCATGACTCGCAAAACAACACTCAATATTGCGCTGGCAGGTATCCTTTCCTTGGGTACCATTTCTCTGGCACAAGCCGCTGATCTCAAACTAGATGTTTATAATCCGGGTGAGAAAAGCTTATTTCCCGTCTCTTCTGAAATCATCAGTGGAGATAAAGAAGTTGTCCTAATCGATGCTCAGTTTCAAAAAAATGATGCTGAAGCACTGGTCAAAAGAATTAAAGATACCGGCAAAAAGCTGACAACCATTTATATCAGTCAGTCCGATCCTGATTTCTATTTCGGCCTTGAAGTACTGACCAAAGCATTCCCTGACGCCAAAGTCATTGCATCACCAGAAACAATTAAAGAAATCAACAAGACCAAAGATGGCAAACTGGTTTATTGGGGAGGTGTCCTGAAAGAACAGGCACCCAAAAAAGTCATCGTGCCGCAACCACTGGAAGGTCACTCTTTTACAGTTGATGGTGAAAAACTGATCGTCGAAGGTCTTGATGGCCCTGCGGCTGACCGTACTTTCGTTTGGATACCAAAACTAAAAGCGGTAGTAGGCGGTGTCACTGTTTCAAGCAACATTCATGTCTGGATGGCGGATACACAGACTAAAGAGTCCCGCAAAAACTGGATGCAGACATTAGAGCGTATAAAAGAGCTAAAACCGACAATTGTGGTTCCGGGACATTTCATTGGTAACACACCAATGACGTTGGAATCCGTTCATTTCACGCAAAAGTACCTGACTATTTTTGAAAAAGAGCTGGCAAAAGCGAAAGATTCAAAAGCGCTAATAGCGGCAATGGAAAAGCACTATCCAAAACTTGGAGACAAATCCAGTCTCGAATTAAGTGCTAAGGTGCTGAAAGGCGAAATGAAGTGGCCCCAATAAGTGAATTAACTCTTTTTCAGGAATAAGTAATATGCCCGGAATGACTCTGCATTATATCTATGATCCACTATGTGGCTGGTGCTATGGCGTTTCCTCTCTGATACAAGCAGCAAAAGAGGTCGCAAATGTGAAAATTGAATTGCATGGCGGCGGAATGCTGACAGGTGATAACAGACGCCAAATAGACAGCACATGGCGTGATTATGTCCTTAGTCAGGATAAACGGATCGCAAGCCTGACCGGGCAAACTTTCAGTGAGCAATATGTCACATTGTTAAATGATAAATCACTGATTATGGATTCATTACCACCAATATCAGCCATTCTTGCAACAGAAAAATTGGCTGGTAAAGGTGTCGAAATGTTACTGGCAGTACAAAAAGCGCATTATGTTCGTGGACTAAAAATCAGCGAAACTGAAACATTATTGAATTTAGCAAATGAACTACAGCTTAATTCAGAACAGTTCCAGCAAGAGCTGATATTGAATAATGAATCAGAAAGCCTCCAACATATTAGGAAAAGCCGTGAATTATTGGCAAAAGTTGGCGGCTCAGGCTTCCCTACATTTATTTTGGAAAATGACAGAAATGAGCTATCTATTATTTCTCTTGATAAATACTTGGGACAACCTAAACGTTGGCAAGATGCGCTGATTCATTATCAATTTTAATCCCACAGTTCTAATACCACAATTTTAACTACTGGTGCCCATACGTTTTCAGCTATCGGGCACCATCCACGATACCCCATCCATTTCCAATAAGTGCATATAGATCATTATGACCGCAGAAATGGCTATATATGGGCCAAAAGCAACAGGCTCTTGGCAATTTTCTCGTATTCTCCACATCCATAAGCACCCAATAAGACCAAACAGTGAGGATAAGAGCATTAATAAAGGAATTACACCAATCCCCAACCAAGCACTAACCGCCGCCATTAACTTAAAATCACCATACCCTAACCCTTCTTTATGACAAATTATTCTGAATAACCAATAGAACGACCATAAAATCAAATAACCCGCAATCGCACCTGTCACAGCTTGTTCAATGGGCACAAAAATTTGATTCAAATTCAATAGTAACCCTAACCATAACAGTGGATAATTTATTATGTCTGGCAATAATTTAATTTTTATATCAATAAAAGAAAGTATAATTAGCATCCAAACAAATATTAAAACAACATATAAATGAAAATTCAATGGAAAATAAATCATAAAAAAAGCTGTTATAAATAGCGTCACTAATTCAACCTGAAAATAATCAAAAATTATTTTTTCATAGCCATAAATAATTTTAATGAATGCGGGTATCACTTTATTCAAAATTATTCCTGATACTATTCCAACAAAAATAGCCAAAACAACGACCTTAATATTAAAATCCATGTAATAAAACACCTCCAAATTCATTATATACCCGCCATCTTTCAAGTTGCTTCTTTGTTGGCTGCACTCACTCACCCCGGTCACATCGTTATCTATGCGCCCGGGGATCCGCTCCCTTGCCGCCGCGATGCATCTTGAAATCCATAGGGTATACAATGAGCATTTCAATTAAATAATAAAACAAAACAAATATTCATTATGTTTTTGGCATAAAAAAATAATAATAAACACCACTACATTAAAACAACAAAATAAATATAAAACAGTCAAATAAGATATAAATATGCGAGCAGACTCGCAACATTTATTCAGAGATAACAATCTGCATCGAGATAGCTTGATAATTGGATTAAGCCTCCCTTATCATACCCTCTATTATTTATTGCCTTATGTATAGGAAAGAAAAACATGCGCATACCCCGCGTATATCACCCGGAATTACTCTCATCGAATACTGAAATTTATCTGAGTGATGAGGCGGCTAACCATGTTGGGCGGGTACTCAGAATGACTCATGGCCAACAGTTACAACTGTTTGATGGCAGCAATCAGATCTTCAACGCTCAGATTACCGAAGCTAGCAAAAAATCGGTCAAAGTACATATTAGTAATAGCGAACTTGCTGATAATGAATCACCACTTAATCTCCATCTAGGGCAAGTCATATCCCGCGGTGAGAAAATGGAATTCACCATTCAAAAATCTGTAGAACTGGGGGTAAATGTTATTACGCCTTTAATTTCTGAACGTTGCGGTGTAAAGCTGGATGGAGAACGGCTGGCTAAAAAACTTCAACAGTGGCAGAAGATTGCTATTGCTGCCTGTGAGCAATGCTATCGCAACCGTATACCTGAAATTCGCCCAGTGATGCAACTTGAGCACTGGTGTGCAGAAGATGATGACAGTTTAAAATTAAATCTACATCCACGAGCCAGCCAAAGCATCAATACCCTGCCTTTGCCTGTAGAAAAAGTGCGTTTACTGATCGGCCCGGAAGGTGGATTATCGATAGATGAAATTGCCATGACAGCTAATTACCAATTTACTGATATCCTATTAGGACCACGGGTACTGAGAACAGAAACGACAGCGCTCACCGCAATTACTGCATTACAAGTGCGTTTCGGCGATTTGGGTTAAGGAGAAAGAATGATCAAACTCGGCATAGTGATGGACCCCATTTCATCCATCAACATCAAGAAAGACACCAGTTTTGCCATGCTATTAGAAGTACAACGTCGCGGCTGGGAACTCCATTATATGGAGATGAGTGATCTCTATCTGCACCAAGGGGAAGCCCGCGCACGTACTCGCTTATTTCAGGTAGAAAACCATCCACAACAATGGTATCAGTTCGATAGAGAACAAGATCTGGCACTGGAAACATTGGATGTCATCCTGATGCGCAAAGATCCACCATTTGATACCGAATACATTTACGCCACTTATATTTTGGAACGCGCGGAAGAGAAAGGCACTCTCATTGTCAATAAACCACAAAGCCTACGCGATTGTAACGAAAAGCTCTTCACAGCCTGGTTCCCTGATTTAACACCAGATACATTAGTGACTCGCAATGCCACTCACTTACGCGAATTCCACCAGAAACATGGTGATGTCATCTTTAAACCACTAGATGGTATGGGTGGTGCATCAATATTCCGCCTGAAAAAAGATGACCCAAACGTTGGTGTTATTATTGAAACTCTAACGGAACATGGCAATCGCTTCTGCATGGCGCAGAATTTCTTACCGGCCATAAAAGAAGGTGATAAACGAGTATTAATTGTCGATGGCGAACCCGTTCCTTACTGCCTAGCTCGTATCCCTGCCCAAGGTGAAACCCGTGGTAATCTTGCTGCGGGTGGCCGTGGTGAAGCTCGCCCGCTTTCAGAAAGTGACTGGGCTATCGCCAGAGCTGTTGCTCCGACTTTAAAAGAAAAAGGGTTAATCTTTGTTGGTCTGGACATCATTGGTGACAAACTAACTGAAATTAATGTCACCAGTCCAACCTGTGCACGCGAGATAGAAGCCGCTTTCCCTGATATTTCAATCACTGGCATGTTAATGAATGCGATTGAAGAACGATTAGAGAAATAAAAAATTCTTTTTACGAATTTGCCTGTCAAGGTTTGTCATTTATACTTTTAGCCCACATACTGTTGGGCTAAATAATCCTTACATAGCTAGGTTAATTACTAGAAAAAAAATGAATCTACAGCACCATTTTCTTATCGCCATGCCTTCATTATCTGATCCCTATTTCAAACGCTCAGTTGTTTACATATGTGAACACAATGAAAATGGGGCAATGGGATTGGTGATAAATAAACCTATTGAGCAAATCTCCGTTCGGAAAGTTTTACAAAAACTGAAAATATCACCAGAAGATCGGGATGAAAGTATCAATCTAAACAAACCTGTCATGACTGGTGGCCCACTTGCTGAAGATCATGGTTTTATATTGCACACACCAAAACCAGGTTTCAATTCAAGTATCAAAATTTCCGATGACACAATGATCACCACCTCCAAAGATGTCCTTGAAACCTTAGGTACACCACGCCAACCAAAACAGATATTGGTCACGTTGGGGTATGCCAGTTGGGAAAAAGGCCAACTTGAAAAAGAGATAATGGAGAATAGTTGGCTAACAACAAACGCTGATCCACACATTATTTTCAACTCACCCATTGCGGACCGCTGGCGTGAAGCCGCATCTTTGCTCGGAATCAATATCTATAATATCGCTCCACAGGCGGGACATGCATAGATGAATAACCGTACAATAATGGCCTTCGATTTTGGCACCCGCAGTATCGGTGCAGCCATAGGACAAGAAATCACGGGCACCGCCAGAGCATTAACCTCGTTTAAAGCTACAGATGGTATCCCCAATTGGGGGCAAATCGAAAAATTACTTAAAGAATGGCAACCTGATCTGGTTATCGTTGGTCTTCCCCTCAATATGGATGGCACTGAGCAATTCGTCACAGTGCAAGCCCGTAAATTTGCAAACCGGCTACATGGCCGGTTTGGTGTACAAGTTCAACTCCAAGATGAACGCCTGACAACCGTTGAAGCCCGTGCTCATCTGTTCGACCGAGGTGGCTATAAAGCCTTAAATAAAGGAAAAGTAGATGCTACTTCCGCTGTTATTATTCTGGAAAGCTGGTTTGAACAACACTATTAAGCGTTATTAATAGCGATCAACCAACAGTAACAGCAATCACATATAACCGCGATTCGCGATTAACTGATAGCATTTTCTTTAACCTTCCTTTCCGTTTGCTCTGCCAGTAATCCCTGCAATTTACGCTGCTGCCAGCCTTGTTCATAGGTTTGCATCCCACTGGCAGCGCCCGTCTGCATGAGCGTTGTTATTTGATGATTTTTTCCTTCTCGTATCAGATGACTCACTGCCTGATTAACCACCAATACTTCATATATAGCGACTCGCCCCCCTCCCTGTGAAGAGACTAATTGCTGTGCTATCACAGCTTTCAAACTGCCTGCTAGCTGACTACGTACCCACCCTTTTTCTTCAGCAGAAAAAATATCCACCAGCCGGTCAATTGCCTGTACAGCGCCTCTGGTATGCAAAGTCGACAATACCAGATGCCCAGTCTCTGCCGCGGTTAACGCCAAACGTATTGTCTCCTTATCCCGCAACTCCCCCAACAACAATACATCAGGATCTTGCCGGAGAGCCCCTTTTAACGCTGCCTGATAACTGGGAGAATCCAACCCAATTTGCCGCTGTTGTATCAGACAATTGCGGCTGTGGTGGATAAATTCCACGGGATCTTCCAATGTAATAATGTGCTGACAACAGTGGCTGTTCAGCATATCCACAATGGCAGTTAACGTTGTCGACTTCCCGCTGCCTGTAGCACCGGTTACCAGGATCAACCCACTCTCTTCCCGCAAAACCATTTCACGGATAATTTCAGGTGCTTTTAGCTGTTCCAGAGTTGAACACTGAGAGTGAATTAAACGCAAAACGGCTGACAACCCGGAGTGCTGACGAAAGATGTTGCCTCTCAATCGTTGGCCATTTTCTGTCTCCAGCGCAAAATCCACATGTCCACCAGTTAATAGCTGTTGTCGCTGATTTTCTGATAAAAACTGTCTACTCCACTCTTCCAACAATAGATTATTTACAGATGGCAGTTGAGTTTGAGGACAAAGCACTCCATTTATACGTAATACAGGAACTTGCCCAATACAAAGATGCAGATCTGAAGCATTATGCTTTACACTAAGGGCCACTAGCTTATCCATATTCATTTTTTAATCTCCTGAGTCACCATGAACAATATTGAACAAAATTTACAAGATGTCAGGACCCACATAGCCATTGCCGCACAGAAATGCGAACGCGTTCCAGAAGAAATTACCTTGCTTGCAGTCAGTAAAACCAAACCTGTGGAAGATATCGAAAAAGCAATCGCTGCCGGGCAACGCCAGTTTGGTGAAAATTATGTACAGGAAGGTGTAGAAAAAATTGCTCATTTTGCAAATTGTAATGATTTGATATGGCACTTTATCGGTCCGTTACAGTCTAATAAAAGCCGTTTGGTGGCAGAAAATTTTAACTGGTGCCATACCATTGACCGCTTGAAAATAGCACAACGCCTGAACGAACAGCGCCCGGAGGGAATGGAACCGCTGAATATTCTTATTCAAATAAACATCAGCGATGAACGGAGCAAATCAGGTATTCAACTTGATGAACTATCAACGCTGGCAGCCGAAGTGAACAAACTGCCGAATGTCAGGCTCCGGGGTTTAATGGCAATCCCGGCACCAGAACCTGATTATGAACATCAATTAGTGGTTTTCAGGAGAATGGAACAAGCCTTCCTTAACCTGAAAACAAAATATCCTCAAATAGATACTCTTTCAATGGGGATGACTGATGATATGGCTGCCGCTATTAATTGTGGTTCCACATTAGTACGAATTGGAACAGCAATTTTCGGTGCGCGTCAATATCACAATTAACCATTTCAACGCTACGAGGTATTCAATGGAGAAACGTAAAATTACCTTTATTGGTGCGGGTAATATGGCTCACGCCATCATAGCCGGATTAGTAAAAGAAGGGTACCCTGCTGAGCTGATTAATGTCTGCGCACCAAGTCATACTCGCCGTGATGCCCTGGCAACAGAGTATGGCGTTAACAGCAGTAGTGACAATATTCGCTACGCACAGGAAGCCGACGTTGTTATTCTGGCGGTAAAACCGCAAGTGATGGCAAATGTTTGTCAGCCTCTGAAAGAAAATGTAGATTTCAGTAACAAATTGGTTCTGTCTATTGCCTCAGGAATTTCCGTTGCACGCTTTAATGCTTTATTACAAGACAAACTCAATATTGTTCGTATCATGCCAAACACGCCGGCATTAATTGGTCAAGGGGTGAGTGGATTATTCGCGTCTGAACAAGTCAGTCAGTCTGACCGTGATTTCACTCAAACATTAATGAACAGTGTTGGTAAAACTTACTGGGTAAAAGATGAAAACGGCATCAATGACACTATCGCCGTAGCAGGCAGTGCACCCGCTTATTTCTTCCTATTTATGGAATCAATGCAACAGGAAGCAGAACGTTTAGGTTTTGATAACCAAACAGCCCGTGAAATTGTTTTGCAAACGGCAATAGGTTCTGCGGCACTGGCCGCATCAAATGTAGATCTCCCTTTTGCAACCCTGCGTGAACAGGTAACATCTAAAGGCGGTACCACTGCGGAAGCATTACGTATTTTTTATGAAGGCAAATTGCCGGAAACCGTATCCAACGCTATGCAGGCAGCTATTCGCCGGGCACAGGAAATGGAAAAACAATTTTAATTTTATCAAGGCTGCTAAATGCAATTTTTAACCTTTATTCTGTTCACAGTTCTGGATTTATACATCGCTGTTTTATTACTTCGTGTATGGATGCAATGGGCTCGTTGTGATTTTTATAACCCATTTGCCCAATTTATTGTGAAAATGACCCAACCGATTGTTCGGCCATTACGCCGAGTTATACCGTCTATTGGCTCGCTCGATACTGCCTCCATTGTTGTCGCTTACATTCTGGTATTGTTTAAATTAATCATGCAGCTTTGGTTCAGTACCGGTACGGTTGCTTTCCTCACACTTTTCCTTCCTATCGGGTTAATCGAATTGCTGACAGCAGCAGGTAAACTGGTATTTTGGTTAATACTGGCACGTGCTTTACTAAGCTGGATAAGCCAAGGGCGCAATCCGATTGACTATGTTCTAATGCAACTGACAGAACCGTTGATGGCACCTATCCGCCGTATTATCCCAACAATGGGCGGCCTTGATTTTTCAGCAATGATCGTCATTTTGATCCTCTACGCACTGAACTATCTTCGTGCTGATGTTCTCTCATGGCTGATACAGTAAATAAGAATTAAATTGGGTTCAAAATAATGCAAAAAGTCGTTCTGGCAACCGGCAATCCCGGAAAAGTTCGCGAACTGGCACAATTACTGGCTGATTTTGGTCTGGATATTGTTGCTCAAACTGGGTTAGGTGTAGATTCAGCCGAAGAGACCGGGCTGACATTTATTGAAAATGCCATTCTTAAAGCTCGCCACGCCGCACAAATTACCGGCCTGCCCGCAATTGCTGATGATTCTGGTCTATCCGTAGACATCCTTGGCGGCGCTCCGGGTATCTATTCAGCCCGCTATGCAGGTGAAAATGCTACTGACCAGCAAAATTTGGAAAAATTGCTGGATACGATGAAAGATATTCCTGACGATCAACGTCAAGCTCAGTTTAACTGTGTGCTGGTTTATATACGCCATGCAGAAGATCCAACGCCTCTGGTATTTCATGGTCGCTGGCCGGGGATTATCGCTCATAAGCCTGCCGGTAATGGTGGGTTTGGTTATGATCCCATCTTCTACATACCGGAATTAGGCTGTACTGCCGCTGAATTAACTGGTGAACAAAAAAATGCTGTTTCACATCGTGGTCAGGCACTAAAGATGATGTTGGATACACTACGTAATGCTTAAGCTCCCACCACTAAGTCTTTATATCCATATTCCGTGGTGTGTACAAAAGTGTCCTTACTGTGATTTCAACTCTCATGCATTGAAAGGTGATGTTCCACATCAGGAGTATGTTAACCATTTATTGGCAGATCTGAAAACAGATCAGCCAATGGTCAACGGACGGGAAGTTACCTCTATCTTTATTGGCGGAGGAACCCCTAGCCTGCTTAGCTCACAGGCAATGCAACAATTGCTAGATGGCGTTCGTGCTCTCCTACCGGTATCGCCACAAGCTGAAATTACGATGGAAGCCAATCCGGGTACGGTGGAAACCGACCGTTTCAGCGGTTACCAGCAAGCGGGGATTAACCGAATATCCATTGGCGTGCAGAGTTTCAGCCCGGATAAACTGGCACGCCTTGGCCGTATTCACGGACCGGATGAAGCCAAACGGGCAGCACATTTAGCTGCTAGTCTGGGGCTACGCAGTTTTAATCTGGATTTGATGCATGGTTTGCCGAACCAAAGCCTTGATGAAGCGCTGGATGATTTACGTCAGGCAATTGCATTATCACCACCGCATCTTTCATGGTATCAACTGACTATTGAGCCTAATACCAGCTTTGGTTCTCGCCCCCCCGTTCTGCCCGACGACGACGCTTTATGGGATATCTTTTCCCAAGGTCACCAATTGCTGACAGCAGCAGGTTATCAGCAATATGAAACTTCTGCTTATGCCAAACCGGGCTATCAATGCCAACATAATCTCAACTACTGGCGCTTTGGGGATTACCTTGGTATTGGCTGTGGCGCTCATGGAAAAATCACATTTGAAGATGGCCGTATCCTGCGCACAGTGAAAACCAAGCATCCTCGTGGATATATGCAAGGGCGCTATCTGGATAAACAGCATCAGGTAGAAAATGAAGATCGGCCATTTGAATTTTTTATGAACCGATTCCGTCTACTGGAAATGATGCCAAAACAAGATTTCAGTGATTTCACTGGGTTATCTGAAGCTTCAATTCGTACTCAAATTGAACAAGCCTTAGCCGCAGGTTATCTCTCTGAAACAGCAACACACTGGCAAATTACGCAGAAAGGCAAACTGTTCCTAAATTCATTATTGGAACTATTTCTCTAGCACAAAAATTACTTTCGGAAAATTCAGTTCCACAAAGATCATCTTGTGCATAAATTCGTATACTGCGTTTATCTATAATACATTGCCCCTTACTGAACTTCACAGTAGGGGCACCTCGTTATACGATGGCAACTGATTATCCAGTGTCGAATTCCTGCTCTTTTCGGAGAATTGATTATCCCCCAAAATCTAAATAATATATATACCCGTCATCTTTCAAGTTGCCTCTTTGTTGGCTGCACTCACTCACCCCGGTCACATCGTTATCTATGCTCCCGGGGATTCGCTCCCTTGCCGTCGCGATACATTTTGAAATCCATTGGGTATATAGTTCAGACCAAACCTGACAGTTACCAGCATAAAACAACCGATAACTGTCAGACCAAACCTAAAACAATCCATTGTAGATTCAATCACTGTTCAAATTCAAAATGGCACATGACCCGATTAAAGGGCATCAGCCACCGCATTAACTTGTGCTGACAAACTCTCCAAACCACCGCCAGACAAATACCACAGATCAGACTTCAGATAAGTAATTTTGCCATTCTTATACGCTGAAGTAGATTTCACTTTATCATCTTCAAATTTCACTTTATCATCTTCAAACTTCACTTTATCTAGCTTACCAGCACCAATTGCTTCACTGCGGTCAATAATTAAAATCACATCTGGATTAGCCTTAGCGATCATGTCAGAAGTCACTACAACGCGTTTGGTTTTACCTTCACCAGCAGCAATAGCTAATTCCGCTTTCTGTGCCTTAACCACGTCATACACGACACTCTGGTTATTCAGCATTAATTTATCCGCGTTATGCAACAATACTAAAACTTTTGCATCAGCAGATTTAGCTTTATCCTGAGCTTTAGCAATAGTTTTTTCCAGATCGGCAATCTGATCTTTCACTTCACTCTGTTTACTAAATAATTCACCTAATAACGTTATGTTACTTTCAACTGAAACCAGATAATTTTTGCTATCAGTTCCCAAATTAATTGTCGGTGCTATTTTTGACAGATTTTCATAGAAAGAACCTTGACGACCGGTAATAACGATCAAATCAGGTTTAAGCTGCGCCAGTTTTTCCAGATTAGGCTCTTTCATTCCTCCTGCATTTTCTACCTCTTTAGGTAAGCTATTACGGAGATATTCAGGCGTATTACCAGTAGGTAATGCCACAACCCTATCTGATAAACCTAATTTAACTAATGAATCATAAGTGCCGAAATCAAATGAAACAACTTTCTGAGGATTCTTTTTGACCTCAGTTTCACCGGAAAGGTGCTTAACTATAACCTTATCATCAGCCTGAGCTGTAACAGCATTTGGTGTAAATACAGCAGATTTCTGACTAAATGCGGAATGGCTTGCAACAGCAAATAACGATACCAGAACGACAGGGATTATCTTTTTCATATATTGCACTCCAAGAAAGAATATTTAGTAAGCATTTGCATTCTAGGTAGCGAAAAAAATATGTCAATCTAAATAAGAATCAATTTCAAATTGATTCTTATTTGTGATTATTAGCAACTATTTAATAGAATTCAGTAATTCAATTCGTTGTTGCTCAAGGCCACTTACCTTACCGCAAACCTCTTTGCCAAAACGCTGGAAATCTTCCTCCTGAGCCCGCCATTCAGCTTTCAAATTATTCTGCAATCCACCCAAACTACCAAGCAAAGATTGTAGTGCCTGATTATTATCGCCATTCAGGCTAAATTGTTTATTGCCAATCTCATTAATGCTGTCCTGTAACACTCCACCAAGACTTTGCTCAATTAAGCTACGGCTATCTTTTTCAACCTGCTTAATCGCTTGATGGTGGAATGCTATACCATCAGAGCGAGTTTCAATAATTCGGTTTATTTGCTGATTAAGCCCTGACTCAAGATCAGACAACCGATTACGCACATTGCTATCCTTACCGATAGTCTCTACTACTACTTTATCCAAGGATTTACGCGCCGTTATCAGATGTTTTCCGGTTTCTTGTTTAATCCAAGGCAAATCCTGCCGCAAAGCCTGCTGATAACGTTGTGCTTTCTGACGCTGTTCTGTATTTAAACTTAAGTTCTTACCATCACGAATTACTGAACCATCAGGTGAAATCAGGAGATTGCCACTTGCCCCCACAACTTGAACTGATTGAGAAGTAATAATAATGTCATTCTGTGGATTTACCTGGCATTCATAACCTGCCTGAGTCTGAGCAACAAATAGCAAAGATGCAGCAATGATAATTTTGCGTAACATGTTTTCTCCTAAGAAAATCACCTGAGAATTAAAAAATGGATTGAGAGTTAAAAAATGGATTGAAAGTTAAAAAACGGATCGCCCAACACGATCGGCTAACAATTCTAGGGCAGCGCAACCGGCCAAAGAGTTCCCCGATCGATCCAATTCCGGTGACCAGACAGTAACAGTAAACTCTCCCGGCACGACACACACGATCCCGCCACCAACACCCGATTTTCCTGGCATACCAATCCTGAATGCAAATTCACCGGAACCATCATACATACCACAAGTCATCATCAATGCATTAATCTGCCGGGCCTGACGAGGACTAAGGATTTGCTGCTCAGAACCTATCGTACTCCCCTGATTCGCCAAATAAATGAAACATTTAGCAAGCTCAATACAGTTCATTTTCAAAGCGCAATAATGAAAATAAGTTTGCAGTACCGCGAGCACATCGTTATCGAAATTACCGAAGGATTTCATCAGATAGGCAATCGCTGCATTGCGGTGAGAATGTTCCATTTCAGAACGGGCAACTTTGCTGTCGTAACAAATATCAGGACAACCAGCAAGTTTGCGCACCACCTCCAGCATACGCTGTTTAGGTGCACTCAATCGCGACTGCAACATATCACATACAATTAATGCACCCGCGTTAATAAAAGGGTTACGGGGTTTGCCTTTTTCAAGTTCCAACTGAACTAATGAGTTAAATGGCTGACCAGAAGGTTCCTGCCCGACCCGCTGCCAGATCTCTTGTTCCTGATAACGTGTCATGGCTAAAGTCAGACTTAATATTTTAGAAATAGATTGAATCGAAAAACGCTTCTCAGCATCTCCTGCATGAAATATCTGCCCATCGATGGTACAGATAGCTATTGCCAGGTTATCAGCAGGAACTTCCGCCAGTGCAGGAATATAATTTGCCACTTTCCCTTGGCCAATCAGGGGACGAACTTGTCGCAAAATATCCGACAATAACGTATTAGAGAACGTTGTACTCACTGATTTTACTCCAGACAGGGGCACTAATTAATCACCAGGGCCCCTGTTGTGATTCATGCAAGATATTTTATAGATTAATCAATCCCACCAAACATCAAACAATTCAGAGGTCATGACATCTTCCATACCGCGATCTTTCAGCCATTTTTCAACCAATTGGCGGTGTTCTTCTGTACACATACCAATTTTTTGCAAACAGATTAGGCCTTCCCAATTCAGATAACCGCTAGCATCCAATGCTAAGCCATTGGATTCAATCAGCTCATCAATAAATGCATCAACAGTGCTATCGATAATATCTACCGGTGTATTAGATGGGAAATTCCACTTAACAGAAAAACCCAACTCTTTAAATTCATCAATATGCATCTTTTTACGCAAACGACGACTGCGGTTTTTAGCCATTACTTAATCCTCTTAAACATGATATCCCATACGCCATGCCCCAACCGCTGACCGCGCAATTCAAATTTCGTTATCGGGCGTGAAGATGGACGCGGCACATAATCACCATTTTCAGACAAATTAAGGTAATTATCTACGCCATTCATCACTTCCAACATATGCTCAGCATATGGCTGCCAGTCAGTCGCCATATGGAATACGCCACCCACTTTCAACTTGCTTTTTATCAGTTCCGCAAATGGTGGCTGTACAATCCTGCGTTTATTATGACGTGCTTTATGCCACGGATCCGGAAAGAAAAGCTGTACCATTTCCAAGCTATTATCCGGGATCATGTTTTCCAGCACTTCCATCGCATCATGGCACATCACCCGCAAGTTACCGATATTTTCATCTTCGGCGGAAGCCAAACAAGCACCGACACCAGGTGCATGAACTTCAATTCCAAGAAAGTCTTTTTCTGGATTCTGACTTGCCATTGTGACAAGTGATGCCCCCATGCCAAAGCCAATTTCTAACACCACAGAGGCTTCTCGCCCAAAAAGTGCTGCCAGCTCCAGCTTTTCTGCCTGATACTTAACACCTATTTTTGGCCAGAGATTATCAAGTGCTTGTTGCTGACGATTAGTTAACCGGCCCTGACGACGAACAAAACTCCTGACACGGCGCAACGCCCTGCCCTTTTCATCAAATTCCGGCGAAATTACGTTATTTATCATGGTATTTCTGTCAGTTTTAAAGGCATTTATTCAGCCGTTTATGGCTGCTTTACCAGCAAACCACCTATCCCCGTCATCTTTCAAGTTGCCTCTTTGTTGGCTGCACTCACTCCGGTCACATAGTTTGCTATGCTCCCGGGGATTCGCTCCCTTGCCGTCGCGATGCATCTTGAAATCCATTGGGTATAAAAGAGAACGCATTATCCAAAGATGGGCGATTTTAGCAAGTCCGATAGTGATAAGTACAATTTTAATACTAAATTGCGTAGCACTGCGAAAACAAAGTTCCGGTTTACAGCGAGGTTACACTATGTTGCAATCCTATTCACGAAACACTGATTTTCCCTAAAGACAATTATCCAAATGATGGAAGCAAAGCAATTCTCCACAGTGGTACTGGATTGGTACCATCGTTACGGGCGCAAAACCCTGCCCTGGCAATTGGAAAAGACCTCTTACCACGTCTGGCTTTCAGAAGTGATGTTGCAACAAACTCAGGTTGCGACGGTCATTCCCTATTTTCAGCGCTTTATTTCACGTTTTCCCGATGTGACTTTACTTGCCGCAGCCCCCCTTGATGAAGTCCTTCATTTATGGACCGGTCTTGGTTACTACGCCCGCGCTCGTAATTTACATAAAGCAGCACAACAAATTGTAGAGCAGCACCAAGGGAAATTCCCAACAACTTTTGAAGATGTTGTTGCCCTACCCGGTGTTGGTCGTTCAACAGCAGGTGCAATCCTTTCACTTTCTCAAGGTAAACATTTCCCAATTCTTGATGGCAACGTTAAACGGGTATTGGCCCGCTGTTATGCCGTGGAAGGTTGGCCGGGTAAAAAAGAGGTTGAAAGCGGCCTCTGGCAAATCAGCACCAATGTAACGCCGGCGCAAGAGGTAGAATATTTTAATCAGGCGATGATGGATTTAGGCGCAATGGTTTGCACTCGCAGCAAGCCGAAATGTGAAATCTGCCCATTAAATCAAGGATGTATCGCTTACGCTAACCATAGCTGGACAAAATATCCCGGTAAAAAACCTAAACAGAGCATTCCTGAGAAAACAGCTTATTTCTTGCTGATGCAGAATAATGATTCTGTCTGGCTAGAACAACGCCCACCAACAGGGATCTGGGGTGGTTTATTTGCGTTTCCTCAGTTTGAAAGCATGGATTTACTAAATGGCTGGCTAGAACAATCAGGTATTTCTCACAGTAAACATGAACAACTCACTGCATTCCGCCACACATTCAGTCATTTTCATCTAGATATTGTGCCGATAAAAATAAATATTTTATCCTTTACTACCTGCATGGATGAAAATAAAGGACTTTGGTATAACTTACAGCAACCCGCGACTGTTGGGCTGGCAGCGCCAGTTGAATATCTATTACAACAACTGGGCTGAATCCCCTACCCACTATTTTGAGGATTTATTATGAGCAGAACTGTTTTTTGTACTTTCTTACAACGCGAAGCCGAAGGACTGGATTTTCAGCTTTATCCGGGCGAATTGGGCAAACGCATTTTCAATGAAATTTCCAAAGAAGCATGGGGACAATGGATGAGCAAACAAACCATGCTAATCAATGAGAAAAAACTCAGCACCATGAACCCGGAAGATCGTAAATTGCTTGAACAGGAAATGACCAAATTCCTGTTCGAAGGTCATGATATTCAAATTGATGGATATACCCCACCAGAAAAATAATATTTAGCTTTCATCAGAGCCCATGGCTCTGATGTTGTATTCAACACCAGATGGCAATGTAAGATGAAAAAACTGTTAGCGTTGTTTGTTATTGCCCCAATTCTTATTTCCTGTACCAGCAACAAAAATAGTGAATACCGCGAAGAATATATAAAAGATACCAATGGTTTTGATATTTTGATGGGCCAATTTGCTCATAACATTGAGAACATTTGGGGGTTGCATGAAGTATTAATTGCAGGCCCGAAGGATTACGTTAAATATACAGATCAATACCGGACCCGCAGCCATATCAATTTTGAAGCTGGAACGATCACGATTGAGACAATTTCTCCAATTGACCCTACAACCTATTTACGCAAGGCCATTATCACGACCTTATTAATGGGTGATGATCCAGGTTCAGTTGATCTTTATTCTGATACTAACGATATTCAGATCAGTAAAGAACCTTTCCTTTACGGACAAGTTATGGACAATAATGGCCAACCGATTCGTTGGGAATGGCGAGCAACACACTTTGCAGATTATCTGATTGCCAATAAATTACAAAAACGCCAATCCGGTTTACATGTCATTTGGTCTGTCACTATACAACTGGTACCAAACCATTTGGACAAACGTGCTCATAAATATCTGCCACTGATTCGTCAAGCTTCCATTAAATATGGCATAGACGAATCCCTGATTTTGGCCATTATGCAAATAGAATCCAGCTTCAACCCCTATGCAGTCAGCCGTTCTGATGCACTTGGATTGATGCAAGTTGTACAACATACTGCTGGCCGTGATGTTTTTAAAATGAAAGGTAAATCAGGGCAACCGAGCCGTAGTTATCTATTTGATCCAGAAAATAACATCGATGCCGGCACTGCATATTTATCGATATTACAAAACAGTTATCTGGTTGACATCACTAATGCAGCATCTCGCCGCTACGCAGTAATAACGGCTTACAACGGTGGTGCAGGTAGTGTATTACGGGTATTTTCCAGCGATAAGAAAAAAGCGGCTCAAATTATTAATAAAATGGCTCCGGGTGATGTTTATGAAACCCTGACAACCAAACATCCATCAGCAGAATCACGCCGCTATCTGATGAAAGTCAATACTGCCCAGAAAAGTTATCATCACTAGAATATTAAAATGTTAAAACAATAAAGCAATAACGGAGAGCAGTTTTTCTACTCTCCGTTATTTTTTGCTTATATTTTTAGCCATCAGATGAATTTTGGAGCATAAATTACCATTTCAGAATAAATCTATTGACGAGTTCTACCAAATACGGTTTAATGCGCCCCGTTGCCCGGATAGCTCAGTCGGTAGAGCAGAGGATTGAAAATCCTCGTGTCGGTGGTTCGATTCCGCCTCCGGGCACCAATTCAAAGCGCATTGATTGAGAGATAAAAAAGCTCAATGAGCGTCCGATACTGGAACCTGAAAATGCATAATTGTAGATTGATCAGTTTTGCGCCACTTAGATATAAGTATAAAGGTTATAGGGTTAGGATATCTGAGAAATCGGATGTCCTTTTTCGTTCGAGCGCAATACTTACAAGTTCTATTGCAACTGTCAAGCCATCCACACTAAAGTCAATGAATTAATTAACACGATGTTGTATGTTGGTTACTCAACTATCCTAATTTAATTGATCAGAAGAAAGTTAATTACGGGTGATTGTATCAACTCAAAAAAATTCCCTATCTTGCAACAGGGAATTTGTACAGACAAAACAAGTCCAGGCAACAGCAAAAATATTTTCGGTTTTACCTGATTAATATTTCTCCTTTTTCTGGCTCAGCATCGATATAAAGCATTAATTCACGCTCCAACGCACGCCCGGCAGTATCCAGATTGATATCAATATATTCCATCGTCGTGGCAATACTGCGATGCCCCAGTAATCCGCGCACCATTTGCAAATTACGATCAGGCGCTTTCATCAGTTCAGTTGCCAAGGTATGCCGGAAACGGTGTGGACCCACATCAAATCCACACTCTTTTGATAAGCGCCGAAAGAATGATTTTATCGTCTGTAACTGGTCGGTTTCACTTCCTCTGTCTATTTTTGCGGTAAAATAGTTCACACAGAACAGAGGATCACTCAGTTTTGCCCCAGCCGCCAGGGCACGTTCCAGCAAAACTTCCAGTCGCGGATACAACCATTTCACCACCGGCACCAGGTGTTCATAATGGTTCTTACTCCCCTCGGAGCAAAGAATAATCCGGCGTTCTTTCAGATCAACATCTCCAAGCCGAATATGTAATAGCTGATTTTGCCGCATCCCGGTATAACGCAATGTATCCAGTACCGTCAGCCAATACCAGGTCGGATATAATGCACAGCGGGCACGATGGTTATCCCCTGCCTGTCGCTCCCGCTCTTCAAATTGCCCCATCGTGAGATACAGGGCTGTCAGCTGTTTTTTGGTTAATGTTTTCTTTTTCTTCTTGTTTGCATTAACCACGACACCATTAAATGGGTTTTCCGTTTGAGGCAGTATTTTTTCTTTTATCGCAAAATTAAACAACGCCCGCATATGCGCAATCTTACTGTTCCAGGTCACACCTTTCCGTCCGGACTGATGCAACACATATCTGCGCCACGCCAGCACCTGTTGTCGGGTCACTTGAGCAGGCCGATTATCCACACCTGCAAACACCTGGAAGGTATTCACCACCTTGCGATAACTTGACTCCGTATCCGGCCGCAACATTTTGGTAAAGAAATACTCATCCAGCAGGTTATCCCAGGTCATACTGTCCATCTCTACTTCCTCACTTCATCAATTTAAAAACCCATTGCGGGGCGCAGAAAATAACATATTGTTATTAAAGATGCTTTCTCATGAAATCATGAGAAAAGGGCTATCCTCTGGTACAGAACGGTCACGATAAAGCAACGTGTTTTTGATTAAGTAGCCATGAATACGTTGATAGGAGCCAGTCCGATCAGCCGAATCATAAAGATGACAACAACAAAAACACTTTCCACCACTGACTCGATGTCGTCCCAACCGCTCAAATGCGGTTTGTACCCGTTTCCATTTTTCGCTAACCTCTTTGCCATCCACCTGCTTCTTCTCACTGAGAAACTGGAAGAAAATGGCCGGCGCACTCACAAACACAAAACCACTGACCAGATGTATCCGGGCTTTCGGCGTATTAATGGTCATCACCCCATGCCTTAATCCAGCGGACAACCAGTCCCAGAATTGCTCTCCAATACAGGATGTCTCAATCGCATTTTCGTTCTGCAATGTTGCCTGAACCGAGTGTTGTGAAGGCACCGGCGTGTCTGGAGGTACGATTTCTGCTTTACTCGCCATAACCTGTTCTGTCACTGTGCCCGCGACATTCATCCCCATTAATGACAATAGCTGTTGCGTGCTCCCATCCACCGGTACCCCCTTCTCCGGCGCGACTGTCATGACGGTAGAAGAGCTCTCATCAACAGGCTTCACGGCTGATGAAACAATTTCAGTCATCGGGTTACCTTCCTGCCGGCTCTGAGAGGGCAGAACACTGTCCATTGTTGTTGATAAAGGCGTAGCAGAAACATCGGGATTTCCTGAAACAATCATTTGCGGTGATGCAGCCGCGACAGATAATATTTCTGATATTGTCGGTGCACCCGCTTTATTCAAAGCTTCTGTCATTATCTGATTGATTGCGTCATCTTCCTTCATGTCACTGGATAAAATACAAAACAGCGCAGGCAAGGCATGAGGTACTGACGCCAGCCAGGTCAACGCCTTAGCCGGCAGCAATCGTCCGGCGAGTACCCCTCCGAAATGACAGGCAACCCTCGTCTCCACTGGAGGAGTTTTGAACCGGAAACGATACGGCCCCTGCGGTACAACCAATCCCGGGTACCAGGGTTGGCCTTCATCCAGTTCCCCGTCAAACTGGGCCAAAACAGGTAAAAAATGAAATAACGCAGCGTAAAACACCACCGTGTTCCATATCACACTTTGTTCTGCCTGTGTTTCAGGGGACACCCCCGGCGGTAACATCTGTCCTTTCGCCAGACGTACGGCAGAGGCAGTACATTGCAGAGTCACATCTATCAAGCCGCCTGGGTGGGCATAAGGCCCCTGCGGCGCGGCCGGAAGTTGTTGCATCAATGCAACACACTCATGTAACGGGGCCAGCCACAATGCCTGATAGTGTGTTTTAGGTAATGCACTGTTGTCCCACAGACACTGTAAACACTGCCGTCGCCGGAAAATATCCAGCAAGAGCCTGGACTCAGACGGCAAAAAGTAGCCTGCTTTGACCGTTTCTGGGATGGAAGTGGGTTGTGGAAGTGACTTTTTTCCTGCGGAGGTTCCCGCCAGCAGGATTTTAATTTTTTTCAACACGATTAATCTCCTCTTTTTTCCCAAAACCCTAATACATCCTCTGGCAGGGACAAGGCAAAACTCTTTTCCGGGAATAAAAATTAATCGATGAAAACCGCACGCAATGATTCAAACGTTTCCAATTCCGTCACGGGTAAACGCAGCGTGTATCCGGTTATTTCGTTGAATCAATCATGATAAGTACAAAAGGCACATGGCGGCTCATGCAAGAAAGGATTAAGGGAAATAGAATGTGTCCAGTGCATCTGGGAAGCACTGCCGATTCAGACCAAAACGTGTCAGGGATAAACAAAACAACTTCAATCGATTTATTTTTCATCTCCGTCCTGTTGGATAAAACTCCGGCCCAAGAGCCGGATAAGGTGAAAAAGGGATGCTTCGCTAAAAATTGCCGAATGTCACTCAACTGCATGTTTGCCATCACCCGGCTAATATGTCAGGGTGTGAAGAATTGCTTCAGATGTTTGCTACCCAGATTCATCTCCATAAAAATGCTGCCAAGAAAATCATGGGGTTCACATTCCAACCCTATGATGACATGGACAAGCAGTTGAGATAACCGGCTCACATCTTCCGGTTCATAATGTTTTATGATTTGCAAATACTGTTGTTCTAACTTACGGTCTGGGCGAACAGCATTATGCAGACTAATCGCCGCACACGGCACAAAATAGCCAAATACCCGATAGCGATGAGGGTAACGCGCCGTTTCATTCAATCAAGCCATAAAAGCTTTTTTATGATTCATCAATACAGACAAAACGTGTTCCTGAGAAAAGGGGGGAACACGCCCCCTCAGAGGAAATATTCCCCAATGGGTAAATCGCCGGCGTCATATCCGCCGGCAACAGCGTTATCAGATGCTCAGGCAAATCTGAACCTGTTTTTTTATGTCAATTCACCACAGAAATTCCCCTACGGGATAACATTGTCAGTGCACTAACACCCGTCATGTGAAACATTGCCGAGAATGTAGTCCGGTCCGACCACTTTACGGGTACCGTCCTCATCTTCCTCACCAAATTCCAGTTCATCAATAATACCCACTTCCCACTGCCCATTCCGGTATTTGTCGTAGCCACAACAGCCACAGACCTCCTTAAAATAATGGGTGATACGGCAGTGATATTGCCTGGATAAAGGCACTATGATTTTTTCATACCACAGCTCCCTGGGTGTTTTGTCAAAATGTCCGGTCAGACTGCCATCATCATGGTGCTTCCAGGCTATTTCATAACCTCGCGGCTGTGCCATACCGTACAATCGGATATACAACTCACGAGTCGTCTCATGATCCTTTAACAATCCGCCGTAAAATCCATTGATTTCACTCGCAAGACGGGTCGGTATCAGCAGAAACAAGTCACAAGGAACTGTCTCTGTCAGCCTGTCATCAAGATGAGACCACAGCATTTCCGTGTCACGTTCTGCATTCCAGTCAACCAGACCGAACCAGTCGCAGGACTTTTGGTTAAACAACGCCATGATGGTTTCCTGCGCTGCCGGAAGCAACGTCTCCCATTTTCGCGCGGCCAGACCACTTTGTTGGTATAGCCTGTCAATCTGTTGGCTGGTAACTTCATCAAGCGCCACATTATCTTTTAACAAGGCCAGCCATTGCTCAAACGCCCGGTTTTCCGGTGAGTCTACCCCTGTTCCTTTCGCTACCAGCGCCGGATAAAGTGGG